>NZ_NSGT01000139.1:0-551 GCF_009192905.1 Xanthomonas sp. LMG 12459 | reverse complement strand
CGCAGGAACACCGTGTCGCGGTTGGAGTTGGACAACCCGCGCAGGTAGTACATGTAGGCGATGTTGCGCTGGGTCGGGTAGGTGCGGATGAAGCGGTCGATGGTCGACACCGCGTCGTCGTGCTTGCCGGCCTTGTACTGGGCGTAGGCGCTCTCGATCATCGCCTGCTCGGTGTAGTTGCCGTACGGGTACTGCGCGATCAGGCGCTTGAAGCTGCTCTCGGCGCCGGCCCAGTTGCCGCTCTCCATCTGCGCATGCGCCTTCTGGTAGAGCTGCTCGACCGGCATGCCTTCTTCGGGGTTCTTCTTCTGACGGTGGCAACCCGTCGCCACGACCAGCGTGACCAGCAGCAGGGCGATGAAACGGACGTGCGCGGACAGCGGGACGGAGCGTCGGATCATGGGTTCGGGCGCGGCAGGGCAGGAATACGAAGGGGCGATGATAGCCTAGTGGCCTGTCCTGCGACTGACTATGGCCGCCGCGACCCCCTTTTTCCGACCCAAGCCGTGCCCCTGCCATGCCCCATACCCTGTTTCTTATCCCCATCTCCC
>NZ_NSGT01000138.1:0-510 GCF_009192905.1 Xanthomonas sp. LMG 12459 | reverse complement strand
CGCCCGCCCCGATGACCGATTCCGCGCCCGTCTCCTCCGTCCCGGCCCGCATCCTCGACGGGCGGCGCATCGCCGAAGACCTGCTCGACGAGCTCAAGGCGCGGGTCGACGCGCGGCTGGCGGCCGGGCAGCCGCGGCCCGGATTGGCGGTGGTGCTGGTGGGCGGCGATCCGGCCTCGGCGGTGTACGTGCGCAACAAGCGCCGCGCGGCCGAAAAGGTCGGCATCGAGGCGTTCGACTACGACCTGCCAGCGGGCACCAGCGAGGCCGAGCTGCTGGCGTTGATCGACCGGCTCAATGCCGACCCCAAGATCCACGGCATCCTGGTGCAACTGCCGCTGCCGGGCATCCCCGATGCGAGCCGGCTGATCCACCGCATCGATCCGCGCAAGGACGTGGACGGCTTCCATCCGGAAAACGTCGGCCACCTGGCGCTGCGCGAATTCGGCCTGCGCCCGTGCACGCCGCGCGGCATCGTCACCCTGCTGGCGCACACCGACCAGCCGGTGC
>NZ_NSGT01000137.1:0-2073 GCF_009192905.1 Xanthomonas sp. LMG 12459 | reverse complement strand
GTGGTTCAACGATGCCAAGGGCTTCGGCTTCATCACCCCGGAAAGCGGCCCGGACCTGTTCGTGCATTTCCGCGCGATCCAGGGCACCGGCTTCAAGTCGCTGCAGGAAGGCCAGAAGGTGACCTTCGTCGCCGTGCAGGGCCAGAAGGGTATGCAGGCTGACCAGGTGCAGGCCGTCTAAGGACGCCTGCCACCGCAAGGTGCCGAACGCCGGGAGCGCAAGCTTCCGGCGTTTTTGTTTGGGCGTTTCTTTTTTCGGACAGCGGGTTCCCGCTGATCGCGGCGCCGTCGCCATGGCGCCAGATGCAGCGACCATGCCCTGCATGCGCGGGTTCACACCTGCATCCGGCTACCATGGCGGCCCCCGAGCTCCGGAGCCGTCGCCATGATCACCGTGCATCACCTCAACCAGTCCCGGTCGCAGCGCGTGCTGTGGTTGCTGGAGGAACTGGCGCTGCCGTACCAGGTGATCAAGTACCAGCGCGATCCCAAGACCATGCTGGCGCCGCCGGAGCTGCGCGCGATCCATCCGCTGGGCAAGTCGCCGGTGCTGGTGGACGACGGTCACGTCCTCGCCGAGTCCGGGGCCATCCTCGACTATCTGGTGGACCGCTACGACACCGGCAGCACGCTGTCGCCGGCGCCGCAGCCGCTGGATTCGCCCGAGCGCCTGCGCTACCGCTACTGGATGCACTACGCCGAGGGGTCGGCGATGCCGCCGCTGCTGATGAGCCTGGTGTTCGGGCGGATCCGCTCGGCGAAGATGCCGTTCTTCGCGCGGCCGATCGCCAAGGCCATCGTCGACAAGGCGATGCATGGTTTCGTCGGTCCGCAGGTGCGCCTGCACCTGGACTGGATGGAGCGCGAACTGGCCGAGACCGGTTGGTTCGCCGGCGACCGCTTCACCGCCGCGGACGTGCAGATGAGCTTCCCGGTGCAGGCCGCCGCGGCGCGCATCGGCCTGCAGACGCATCCGAACCTGGCCGGGTTCGTGCAGCGGATCGAGCAGCGCCCCGCCTATCAGCGCGCGCTGCAGCAGGGTGGTCCATTCGAACTGCTCGGCAGCGCGGACGGTTGAGTTCCGTCCGCATCGTCCGGGTCAGCGGGCGGTGGGACGTGCCGGGCAGGCACGCACGAAGGCGATGCTGTCGGCCATGACCGGCAGCGCCGGGTCGTCCTTGCGCAGCGCCAGCACCAGGCGCATGTGGCCCACGCCGGGATAGGTCTTCAGTTCGGCCGGTACCCCGGCGCGCTGCAGCGCGGCCTGCAGCGACTGGCTGTTGCGCGGCTCCACCACGGTGTCGGCGTCGCCGTGCAGCAGCAGCGCCGGCGGCTCGTCGCCGTCGACGAAGTTCACCGGCTGCGAGCGCCGCTGTTGCGCCGGGTCCTGGCCGAACATGCCGATCAGGTCCGGATCGGTCAGCGGCAGGAAGTCGTAGGGGCCGGCCAGCCCGACCAGGCCGCACAGTTGCCGCGGCGACAGGCCCTGCGCCTGCAGCCAATGAGCGTCGGTCGCCAGCAGCGCGGCGATGTGCGCGCCGGCGGAGTGGCCCATCAGCACCAGCCGTTGCGGATCGCCGCCGTAGTCGGCGGCATGGCGCTGGCTCCAGGCCACCGCCGTGGCGGCATCGCGCATGAAGCCGTCCAGGGTCACCTGCGGATACTTGCGGTAGTCCGGCACGATCGCGACCACGCCGTGCCGCGCCAGCGCTTCGCCGGCCCAGCGGTAGTTCTGGCGGTCGCCGGTCTTCCAGGTACCGCCGTGGAAGAACACCACCACCGGCGCGTGCTCCACCCCGGCGGGGCGGTACACGTCCAGTGCCAGGCCATGCGCCGCGTCGTAGACGATCCCACGTTGCTCGTGGAGGCCATGCCGCGAGGAACTGGCGTTGAGGCCGCCGAAGAACAGGCTGCTGCAGGCCGAGACCAGCAGCGAGGACAGGGCGATCAGGGCGTTGCGGGGCCAGCGGGGCGAAGACGGTCGGTCGGACATGGGCGATCCCTGAGAGGAGCGCGGAGCATGCCGGATGCCTATGTCGGCGGCGAGTGGAGGTGGGGCGGGGAGTGGGGAGT
>NZ_NSGT01000136.1:0-1002 GCF_009192905.1 Xanthomonas sp. LMG 12459 | reverse complement strand
TCCAGGTCGAGGTGGTTGGTCGGTTCGTCGAGCAGCAGCACATTGGGCTGTTGCCAGGCGATCAGCGCCAGCGCCAGGCGCGCGCGCTCGCCACCGGAGAACCCGTCGACCGGCTCGAACGCACGGTCGCCGGGGAAATTCCACTTGCCGAGGAAATCGCGGAACGCCTGGTTGCTGGCGTCCTTGTCGATCTCGCGCATGTGGTCCATCGGCGACTGGCCTTCGTGCAGCGACTCCACCGTGTGCTGGGCGAAGTAGCCGATACGCAGGTCCGGATGCGCCATGCGCTCGCCGGCGATCGGCGGCAGTTCGCCGACCAGGGTCTTGACCAGGGTGGTCTTGCCGGCGCCGTTGGGGCCGAGCAGGCCGATGCGCTGACCGGCCTCCAGGCCGAAACCGACGTTGTGCAGGATCACCGCGTCGGCGCCGTAACCGGCCTCGGCGTGATTGAGGCGGATCAGCGAGAACGGCAGCTTGGCCGGCGGCGCCAGTTCGATGCGGAACTCGCGCTCGGCGCGTACCGCCTCGGTGCCGGCCAGCTTCTCCAGGCGCTTCATCCGGCTCTGCGCCTGCGCCGCCTTGGAGGCCTTGGCCTTGAAGCGGTCGATGAAGCTCTGCAGGTGGGCGCGCTCGGCCTGTTCCTTCTCGTGCGCGATCTGCTGCTGGCGCAACTGCTCGGCGCGCTGCCGCTCGAAATCGGTGTAGCCGCCGGTGTACAGCTTGGCGCCGCCGTTGTGCAGATGCAGGGTGTGGGTGGCGACGTTGTCGAGGAACTCGCGGTCGTGCGAGATCAGCAGCAGCGTGCCCGGGTATTTCAGCAGCCACTGCTCCAGCCAGTACACCGCGTCCAGGTCGAGGTGGTTGGTCGGTTCGTCGAGCAGCAGCAGGTCACTGGGCATCATCAGCGCGCGCGCCAGGTTCAGGCGCACGCGCCAGCCGCCGGAGAACGAGGACACAGCGCGGTGATGGGTCTCGGCCGGGAAGCCGAGGCCGTAGTGCGGA
>NZ_NSGT01000135.1:0-655 GCF_009192905.1 Xanthomonas sp. LMG 12459 | reverse complement strand
GCTGGTCGATACCCTGCCGGCGCGCGCCTTCAGTGGGCTGCTGCTGATCGTGCTGGGGATCCTGCTGTCGCTGCCGATTCCGTTCACCAACTACGCCTTCGGCGCGATGCTGTTGCTGTTCGCGCTGGCGCTGCTGGAACGGGACGGCGGACTGATGCTGCTGTCGTGGCTGGGCAGCATCGCCGTGGCGCTGAGCCTGGGATTGGCCTCGGACCAGGTGGTCGACCTGGGCCGGGAGTGGATGCACAAGCTGCGCTGAGCGCAGGCGGCAGTGGAGCACCCGCTGCCCGCTTACTTCACCAGGTACAGTTCCGTCTCGCTGGCGAACACGTTGCGCATGTGCGACGGCCGCACGGACGCACCCTTGGCCAAGCGTTCCGGCGTCTGGGCGCGCAGGCGCTCCAGGCATTTGCTCATCTGTTGCAAGGCCGCCTCCAGTCCACATTCGTGCACCGGCGCCATCGGATGCTGTGCGTTCATTGCCGATCCCCCTGTTCGCGTCAGTTGTACGGCCGTGTCCCGAGGCCGAACGCCACGCTGATGCGCGACGCGAAACGATGACATACCCGGGAAAATCAAGACATCGTGAAAGCGGTGCACGGTGTGATGCCCATCAACGCAAATATGGCAATGAGCGCCCGCGTGCGTCTGCGCG
>NZ_NSGT01000134.1:0-3724 GCF_009192905.1 Xanthomonas sp. LMG 12459 | reverse complement strand
CAGGCCCAGGCCGGTGCCGCTGCCGACCGGCTTGGTGGTGAAGAACGGGTCGAAGATGCGCTGCAGCAGGTCCGCCGCAATGCCGGCGCCGGAGTCCTTGAACTCGATCCACACCTCCTCGCCGTCCTGGCCGGTACTGACCACGATGGTGCCGCGCTCGCCGATCGCCTGGCCGGCGTTGAGCAGCAGGTTCATGTACACCTGGTTGAGCTCGGACGGCAGGCACTCCACCAGCGGCAGGTTGCCGTAGTGGCGCTCCAGGGTGACCTTGTACTTGAGCTCGTTCCAGATGATGTTGATCGTCGATTCCAGGCCCGAATGCAGGTCCACCAGCTTCCACGACTCCTCGCGGCCGGAATAGGAGAAGTCCTTCAGGTCGCGGACGATGCGGGTGACCCGCTCGATGCCTTCACGCGATTCGGCCATCAGCTGCGGCAGGTCGCGGCTGATGAAGTCGATGTCGAAACGGTTGCGGATGTCGTCGATCTCCGGGATCAGCGCCTTCGGATCCGGCGCGCGCAGGGCGCGCTCGTAGGCCTCGATCAGGGTGAACAGGCTGCGCAGGTATTCCTGCAGGCTGCCCAGGTTGGAATGGACGTAGCCGATGGGATTGTTGATTTCGTGGGCGACGCCGGCGGCAAGCTGGCCGATCGAGGCCATCTTTTCCGACTGCAGCAGCTTTTCCTGTGCGCCGTTGAGGCGCAGGTAGGCCTGGCGCAGTTCGGCGTGGCGTTGCTGCAGTTCCTGTTCGTAGTCCTGCTGGCCTTCGATGCCCTGGATCAGCATCAGGTAATGGCCGCCGTCCGCGTCGGCGTGGAAGTACAGGTGCGCCAGCACCACGTGCTGTTCGGTCGGCAGGCTGCCGCTCCAGCGGCCACTGCTGCGCGCCTGCGACAGCGCGTCGCCCGGCAGCCACTGCGCCAGGTGCGAGGCCAATGCGCCGGTGTCGGCGCTGGAGAGATGGCGGCGCGCGGCGCTGTTGGCGAGCAGCAACTGGCCGTCGGCGCGGAACAGCACCACGCCTTCGTACAGCAGTTCGCTCAGGGCGAGCAGGTTCTCGCGTGCGGGCAGGACGAGCGGTGCGTTGGGATTGATTTCGGCGAAATTCACGACAGGCGGCGGGCGATCGATGGATGCCCAATATACGCCGTTGCCGCCGGCGGATGCGCGTCCCGCAGTGGGACTGCGCCGCGGCTTAGGCGACCGCCAACGGACGCTGGGAGAGCGGCGTGCTGGACTCGCCGTTGGCGTCGTAGGACGACGCGCTCTCGCTGCGGCCGAGGTGGCGCAGCGCCCAGTTGACCTCGCGTCGGCGCCGCGACAGCAGCGCGCCGTTGGCGCGATTGGCGTCGGCCAGCTCACGCAGCCGCAGTTCGGCCTCGGCGCCGGCGGGCACGTCCGCCTCCAGTGCGCGCAGTGCCGCCAGCTTGGCGCTGGTCGCCTGCATGAGGCCTTCCACGTTGTGATCCAACAACGCCTGGCGCTCGCCGGCGAGCGCGTCGCTGAGCTGCTGCAGGGGGTTGGTCACGGACATGTTCATGCGCCGAGTTGCCGATCCATGTCGATCATGCGGCTGGCGATCGCGTCGGGGTTGATCTTGTAGCTGCCATTCTGCAGCGCCGAGCGCACCGCATCGACGCGGCTGCTGTCCACCGCCGGCGCGGCCGACAGTTGGCGTTGCAGGGTCTGCAGACCGGACGCTTCGCCGGTCAGGCGCAGGCTATCGGTGGCTGCGGCCGCACCGACCGCACGCTCCTTGCCTTCCTCGGACGCGCCGGAGGCGGCCTTGGTCGAGACGGACGACGTGCGAAGGGTGGCCGGGCTCGGCAAACTCCCTTCAATTTTCTGGGTCATGACGGACATCCTGTTACGGGTTCGGTGTAGGTAACGGCACAGCGTCGGAGAACTTTAGCCGGATTCTTAGCGCGTCACTAAAACGTCGCCATTTTGTGACACAGTTCCCTGAACGATGCGCTTGGACGACAGGTTTTCGACGGTCACCCGCTCGTTTTCGCCCGCATCGCCCAGTGCACGCCCGGACATGCGCACTTCCAGGCCGCCACTGCGTGCCACCAGCGCCACATTGTCGCCGCGCCGGACCAGCCGCGGCGCGACCAGGTCGGTGGCGGACAGCAGGGTGCCGGCCGGCAGGGTTCGCCGCACCACCTTGCCGATCGCCGCTTCCGGCTCGGTCATCGCGGCGCCGACGATGCGCGCCGCGTCGCGCTTCTCGGGGACGATATCGGCCGCGCCGATGGTTTCTCCAGCGGACAGGCCGCGCGCCAGCACCAGCACATGCTGCATGCGCCGCACCTTGACCGGGACGAACAGCCGCCAGCCGGTCTCACGCGGGCAACTCACCTCCACGGTCGTGGTGCCGGTCGGCTGCGCCTGCAGCGGCACCGGGCACAGCGGCACCCGCACCGACGGGTCCAGGGTCGCCTCGGCATCGGCGTCGGCCCCGGCCAGCGACAATGCCGCGGCACGGATCGACTCCACCGGCTGGAAGTCCGCAGCCCAGGCCGGCGTCGCCGCCAGCAGGACCAGCAATAGGATCGGGCGCATGGCCGTCTCTCTGGGAAAGGTCGCCGGCACCATGCAAACGCCGTGCCGCAAACCGCACGTCCGATCCGGACCGCGCCCTCAAGTTCCGCCGCGCAGGCGCCGATATGAACGCCATGAGTCATGACCTTCTCAACCGAATCGACCAGCGCACCCGCTTGGCGGGCCACAACCGGCTTGCCCTGCTGCTGTTCCGGCTGGGCGGTCGTCAGCTTTTTGGCGTGAACGTGTTCAAGGTGCAGGAAGTGCTGCGCCGCCCGGAGCTGTTCCAGGTGCCGGGGCTGCCGCTGCAATTCTCCGGCGTCGCCGACGTGCGCGGGCGCTCGGTGCCGGTGCTCGACCTGGGCCTGGCCATCGGCCATCCGGAGCGCGAGCCGAACGCGGACACCGCACCAGGCTATCTGGTGGTGACCGAGTTCAACCGCTCGGTCCAGGGCTTCCTGGTCAGCGGCGTGGAACGCATCGTCAACATCGCGGTGGAGGACATCCATCCGCCGCCGGAACTGGGCGCCGAGTCCAGCTACCTGACCGCGGTGACCCGTTTCCAGGGCGAGCTGATCCAGGTGATCGACGTGGAAAGCGTGCTGGCCGACATCGCCCAGACCCGGGTCGAGGCCAACCTGGACCCGTCGCTGGCGCTCACCGGCCCGCAGCTGCAGGTGCTGGTGGTCGACGACTCGCGCGTGGCGCGGCAGCAGATCCGCAGCGTGCTGGACCAGCTCGGGGTCGGCGCGACCCTGCTGTCGGACGGCCGCCAGGCCCTGGACCATCTCTTGCAGATCCACGCCGCCGGCGAGAATCCGGCCGAACGCTACGCCATGGTGATCTCGGACATCGAGATGCCGGCCATGGACGGCTACACGCTGACGACGGAAATCCGCCGTCACCCCGGGCTGGCCGGCCTGTACGTGCTGTTGCACACCTCGCTGTCGGGCGTGTTCAACAATGCGATGGTCGAGCGCGTGGGCGCCAATGCCTTCGTGGCCAAGTACAGCCCCAACGAGCTGGCCGAGTACGTGCTGACCCGGCTGCGGGTGGTCGCCGCGGCAGCGCAAGCGGCCGCCTGACCCGGGCGCCGCGTCTCGCTGCGCGGCCTGCCTGACGTTCTAATAGAGCGCGGGCGTCCCCCGCCTCCCGAGGCACCCCCCTGATCTCACGGGCC
>NZ_NSGT01000133.1:0-821 GCF_009192905.1 Xanthomonas sp. LMG 12459 | reverse complement strand
TGTCCACGCTGTTCGCGCCCTCGGCGGCCAAGCTGGCGCTGCTGTGCGCGACCAGCTTCGGCTGGTATGCGCTGTACTGGTTCTACCGCAACTGGCGCGCCTTGCGCCTGCTGTCTGGGCGACGACGCATCTCGCCGGTGTGGCGCTCGGTGTTCTCGCTGCTTTGGGTATTCGCCTGCTTTCGCGGGCTGGAACGCATCGTCGGCGCGCAGCGTGGCGCGCTGGTCGGCTGGCTGGGGCCGGCGTTGGCCTATGTCTGCCTGAGCCTGCTCGGCGTGTGGCCCTCGGCGCTGTCGCTGTTGACGCTGCTGACCTGGATGCCGGTCCTGCTGGTCAACCAGCGCCTGGCGCGGTTCAAGCAGGCGCGTGGCCTGCCGCAGAGCGCGGCCGAGCGCTTCACTGCCTGGACCTGGGCGTGGCTGGCGATCGCCGGGCCGTTGGCGCTGCTGGTGATGATCACGATGATCAGGGCGGTGACCATCGGCCACTCCATCGACATCGATCTGCCGCAGCGATAGGTCACGAACGCCAGGCGGAATCGGGGAGGCCACAGGGTCGGCATCCGGCGTCGACACGCGGCAGGGACGATCCGCTGCGAGTCTTCAAAGTTTCATATGCAACCACCACCCGCCTGGTCTCTAATACCGCCCCCCACGCTGTGCCCCCCCTCCCGTGAGCCTTCCCGATTCCGATCTGCGTCCGGACCTGGACCCGTTGCCCGACGACGGCACTGTCGTCACCGCCGGACCGCTGACCCCGCCGCCGGATTCGGCCGGCACCGTGCAGGATGCGCGCGCGCTGCGCCACAGCGTGGCCGAGGA
>NZ_NSGT01000132.1:0-659 GCF_009192905.1 Xanthomonas sp. LMG 12459 | reverse complement strand
GCGCGGCTGCGCGCTGTGACGGCAAGGGAGTCGCGAACGGAAGGTGCAAGCGGACGGCGCCGGACACGGCGCGGCACGCCGCGACGCCCTCCGCATCGCAACCAGTGAACTGCAAGGCCGGTCTCCGGGCTGGCGATCGGGGAGGCGGACCTCCCGGCTGCGACGCCTTCCCATGCCCAGGGCACAGTGGCGCAGGTCGTCAGCGCGGATCGCTTACCGTTGCGGGGGCAGCGCCGGCCTTGTCGCAAGACGCACCGGCTTCCCGTTTCAACCCGCTGGCCGGAGCCGGCGGGTCACCTTGAAGCGGCGCGATTGTACGCGATCGCCGCTGGCTGCACGGCTCAGTCGGCGTGAGTGCCGTGGCCGTCGTCGTCGCCGTGCCGGTCGCCCATCGGCGTGTCGTGCGTGTCCTGCGCGTAGGCGCCGTCGGCAGCGTCGTCGTCGCGCGTGTCGTCGCGGTCGAAGTGGGTGGTCGCCACCGGCCCGGCGACCGGCAGGCCGCGCTGCGCCGGCAGCGCCGCCGTTGCGATCTCCAGTTCGCCCAGCAACTGCGCGCGGCGTGCCTCGGACAGTTCCTGCCAGTGGCAGCCGCTGAGCGCGCCTTCCAGCGAATACAGCAGGTTGAGGCTGGGCTTGAAGCCGGCGCGCTTGACCTTGAC
>NZ_NSGT01000131.1:0-1757 GCF_009192905.1 Xanthomonas sp. LMG 12459 | reverse complement strand
AAAAAATTTGGCCCAGACCGGCGTGTACGCCTCGGTGGACAGCAGCAACAAGCTGAAGCTGGAATCGGTCAAGGGCGGCCAGGACTTCTCGTTCACCGCGGGCAGCGCCACCGGTGCCACCGGCATCACCTTCGACCAGAGCGGCATCGCCGCCACTGCCACTGCCGCCGCGGGTACCACCAACTTCCTGAAGGACGTGGACATCTCGACCTTCCAGGGCGCGCAGAAGGCGCTGAGCATCATCGACAACGCGCTGACCTCGGTGAACTCCTCGCGTGCGGACATGGGTGCGATCCAGAACCGCTTCACTTCCACCATCGCCAACCTGAGCTCCACCTCGGAGAACCTGTCGGCCTCGCGCAGCCGCATCCGCGACACCGACTACGCCAAGGAAACCGCCGAGCTGACCCGCACGCAGATCCTGCAGCAGGCCGGCACCGCCATGCTGGCCCAGGCCAAGCAGGCGCCGCAGAGCGTGCTGAGCCTGCTCCAGGGCTAAGCACGGACGCACCGCAACACACCAAGGGGCCCCTCCGCAAGGAGGGGCCTTTTTTTGTTTCCTCTTCCCGCGACGGGCCGTCGCATCCCGGAGGAAGCGCCATCTCCGCGCGTTGCCGGTCCTCGACGCCGAAGGCGAGCGCTGCCATGACTGGCAGGACGACGGCCAGCTGACGGCGTGGCCATGCTATTCGCGGCGATCCCGTGCATGCGACCCGTTATGCGGGATCGACGGGAGACAGCCATGACCACCGACCGCCTGCGCTGTCGCGCGACACGTGACCAGTGGGCTGGATGGCGGTCAGCAGTTGGCGATGACCGTGGCCGCACTTCAAGATCGCCTGTCATGCGTCATCAACGCAGTGCACGACCTGAAAGCGCGCTGGCATTGCCTACATCGCCGGACAACCGACGCTCCTTCTACTTCATCGCCATGGACGGCCGTAAGGCGATCAGACAGGTAGAGGGAGAGATGGCCAAGCCGTCGCGTCGCGATGCGCTGCGTACCGGTAGGTCAAGCCTTCGCGTCGTCGACGCGACACACGATCGAGAGCATCGCGCGCATCGCCCTCGGCGCGATCCAGGCCGCTCTTTCCCCGACTTGTGCAAGACGCCTAAAGTTTGACGAAGCGCGGCCGAAACAAGCATTTCGCCGCGTTTCTGGTGTCACGCAAATCGCCGAAACGCCAAATTTTCGGCAGTAAATCCCTAAAGGTTGCGCACCGACTGCCGTTACTTATACCAGCAGCGGCACTGGCCAATTGATGGCCCCCTGCGGAGGCTCCAGGCACCAACGGGTTGCCGGACAAATCGCTTAGAGGAGATATCAAAATGGCACAGGTCATCAATACCAACGTAATGTCGCTGAACGCTCAGCGGAACCTCAACACCACCAGCGCCAGCCTGGCGACGACGATCCAGCGCCTGTCCTCGGGCCTGCGCATCAACAGCGCCAAGGACGACGCGGCCGGTCTGGCGATCTCCGAGCGCTTCACCACCCAGATCCGCGGCCTGGACGTGGCCTCGCGCAACGCCAACGACGGCATCTCGCTGGCGCAGACCGCCGAAGGCGCGATGGTCGAAATCGGCAACAACCTGCAGCGTATCCGCGAACTGGCGGTGCAGTCGGCCAATGCGACCAACTCCACCACCGACCGCGGCGCGCTGAACTCGGAAGTCAAGCAGCTGGCCTCGGAAATCGAACGCGTCTACAGCCCGACCAAACTCAAAGGCACCAAGCTGTCGGGCGGCCCCCTACC
>NZ_NSGT01000130.1:0-8592 GCF_009192905.1 Xanthomonas sp. LMG 12459 | reverse complement strand
GCGCCATCGCCGACCAGCATCACGTGCTCGGACTGGTCCATCACCGCACGCGCCAGTTCGATCGGGTTCTTGACCCGGTGCACGCCGGCCACCGCGCCGGCCTTGCCGGTGCGCCCGTCCATGATCGCCGCGTCCAGTTCGTTGCGGCCGTCGTGGGTGAACACCGCGCCCTTGCCGGCGTTGAACTGCGGCGAGTCCTCCAGCACGGTGATCGCCGCGGCGACCGCGTCCACCGCCGGCTTGCCCTGCGCCAGCAGCGCCTGCCCGGTGCGCAGCGCCTTCTCCATCGCCGCGCGCGCCTCGGCCAGGTCGGCCGGGCTGCTGCTGGCACGCTCGACGCCGGCGCCGCCATGGATCACCAGGGTGGTGGCGGGAATCTCGCGCATGCGCCCGTCCTGCACCGCGTAGTAGCGGTGGAAGACCGGTGCCTCGACGCGGCCGTCGGGCAGGTGCAGGGTGGAACCGGGGCCGACCCCGACGGTCTCGATGCGGGCGGCCTGCAGCGGCTGCCCGGCCGGGGTGGGCGGTTGCAGCGGCCCGGCGACCACGGTGGCCACGGCCTGCGGATCGGTGGCATAGACGCGCGCGGTACCGTCGCCCTCCACCGCCAGCGCGGCGCTCTCGTCCACGCCCAGGCCGATCAGCGGCTCCCCCTTGGGCGCCAGCGTGGCGGCCTTGGCGCGGAACGCGAACAGGCGGCCGAGGCGGTCGCGCTCGCGGAAGTGGGTATCGGTGATGACCCGCTTGAGCAGGTCCAGGTGCAGGAAGTCGGTCTCGATGGTGACCGCCGGCCCCAGCGGATCGGCCAGCGCCGCCGGGCTGGTGATGCTGCCGCCGTCCATCGAGCCGTACAGGTACTCGCCCAGCATCGCCAGGCCGGCGCTGGTGCCGCCCAGCGGCTTGCCGGCGCGCACGTGCGCATCCAGCGCGTCGGCCACCGGGGTGTTCTTCCAGTAGCGCACGTAGCGCGACTGGTCGCCGCCGGCGATGAAGATGCCGTCGGCGCGGGCCAGCGCGCGCAGCAGCGCCGGATCGCTGGAGGCGCCGCGGCCGCTGAACACGAACGTCTCGACCGAGGCCACGCCGCCGACCTTGCGGTAGAACTCCTCGCCCACCTCGTTGGCCTGCGAGGCGCGCAGCACCACCACGTGGCCGTGCCCGGCCTTGGCCATGAACCAGCGCAGCGCGTCGTAGTTGCGGTCGCCGCCCCCCATCAGCAGCAGGCCGGGCGACACCGGGCCGGGTGTGGGCGCGGCCGGATCGCCGACCAGGTACTGGCGGTAATCGCGCGCGACGGCGGGCGTGGCCAGGCACAGGCCCAGCAGCAGCGACATCCAGGGCCGGAACATGCCGACGGAACGGGTCATGCGGATCTCCTCGGGAACGGGGCGGGCAGGCGAGCGTGCGGCTCGTTGCTGAGAGGGGACGAACGGCGGCACGGCTTCCCCCCGCCGCCGTCACCCTCCCACGTCGGCGCGCGCGGCACTTTCCCGCACGCACCGGCGATCGGCTAATGTGGGATCCATGTCCGCTTCCCTCGACGATTGGTTCGTCCAAGAAATCCTCGTCCACGAGCAGGCGCTCAGCGGCTACCTGCGGCGCTGCTGGCCGCATCGCGAGGAGTGGCACGACCTGCGCCAGGAGATCTACGTGCGCGTCTACGAGGCCGCCGGCAAGGCCCGGCCGAGCCTGCCCAAGTCGTTCCTGTTCGCCACCGCGCGGCACCTGATGACCGACCGGTTGCGCCGCAACCGGGTGGTGTCGATCGAGGCAGTGGGGGATCTGGAGTCGATGCACGTCCTGATAGACGAGCTGTCGCCGGAACGCTGGTGCGGCGGACGGCAGGTGCTGGGCCGGCTGGCGGCGGCCTTCGACCGGTTGCCGGACCGCTGCCGCAGCGTGGTCTGGCTGCGGCGGGTCGAGGAACTGCCGCAGAAGGAGGTGGCCGTGCGCCTGGGAATCAGCGAGAAGAGCGTGGAGAAGCACGTGGCCCGGGGCATGCGCCTGCTGGCCGATCATTTCCATGGCGACGAGGGCGCGGCGGCGCCGGCGAAGCCGATGCAGGCGCGGGCACGCGATGGACAGCAGGTGGATTGAGGCGCGTGCGGCGGCCTGGCTGGCGCGGCGCGACCGCGACGACTGGTCCGACGCACGGCAGGCGCGCCTGGATGCCTGGCTGGCCGCGGCCACCGCGCACCGGGTGGCGTTCCTGCGCCTGCAGGCCGCATGGCAGGAGAGTGGGCGCCTGCAGGCGCTGGGCGCCGGCCAGCGCGATGGGCAGGTGCCGGAACGCGGCCGCTGGCAGGGCCTGGGCGGCCGCAGCACGCTGGCGCCGGCCGCCACGGCCGCCAGCGCCGCGCCGGACCTGCGCGGCCTGCGCTTCGCCCCGCGTCCGCGTGCGCCGCGGCGACGGCGCTGGCCGGCGGCGCTGGCGGCCGCGCTGCTCGGTGCCGCGGTGCTGTCCCTGGTCTGGCGGCATGCCGTCGAACCGGTGCCGACCGCCTATGCCAGCGTCACCGGCCAGCTGCGCCCGGTGGCCCTGGCCGACGGCTCGCAGGCCACGCTGAGCAGCGACAGCCGCATCGCGGTGGCGCTGTCGCGCGCGCAGCGGCGCATCGACCTGCAGCGCGGCGAGGCGTTCTTCGCGGTGAGCAAGGACCCGGGCCGGCCCTTCGTGGTCGACAGCGGCGCGCGCCGGGTGGTGGCGGTGGGCACGCGCTTCGCGGTGCGCCGCGAGGCCGATGCGCTGCGCGTGGTGGTCACCGAAGGCACGGTGCGGCTGGAATCGGCGGGCGCGCCGCAGGCGCCGCCGCTGCTGCTGCATGCCGGCAGCATCGCCCAGGCCGGGCCGCACGGGGTGCTGGTACGCCGGGTCGCGCTGGCCGAAGCCGAGCGCACGCTGGACTGGCGCAGCGGCTACCTGAGTTTCGACGACACCCCGCTGCAGGCGGCGGTGGCCGAGTTCAACCGCTACAACACGGTCAAGCTGCAGGTCGCCGACGCCGGTGCCGCGGCGCTGCGGGTCGGCGGCAACGTGCGCTGGTCCAACGTCGATGCCTTCGTGCGCCTGCTCGAACAGGGGTTCCCGATCCGCGCCGAGCGCCACGGCGATACGGTGTTGTTGCACAGCCGGTAAGCCGTCCCGCGCCGCGCCGGGCGGGCGCGGCGGCGGGGGGATTTGTCGGTCTCGTTCGTCTGGAGCTACTGAGGCGCGCTCCGCGCCCGTTTGGGGAGAAAACTCGATGCGGTATCCGATGCGTGCCCTGCTGCTGAGCATGGCCTGTGCGAGCGCCTGTGCGGCGCAGGCGCAACCCGCTGCCGTTGCCGCCACCGGCACGGTGGACGTCCCCGCCGGCCCGCTGCGCGCGGCGCTGGACACCCTGGCGCGGCAATCCGGCGCGCAACTGATCTACCGCGCCGACCAACTGGGCCAGGCCCGCAGCGGCGGCGCGCACGGCCAACTGGACACCGCGCAGGCGCTGCAGCAGGTGCTGCGCGGCAGCGGCTTCGTCGCCCAGCGCGACCCCTCCGGCGCGTGGCTGGTGCGGCGCCAGGAGCCGGCCCCGGCCCGCGCGCAGCCGGTCCGTGCCGCCGCGCCGGCGCCGGCCGCGGCGGCCGAGGCGCCGGTGGCGCAACTGGACACCCTGCGCGTGACCGGCTCGCGCATCCCGCGCACGCAGGTGGAAGGCCCCGCGCCGATCAGCGTGATCAGCGCCGAGCAGATCAAGGCCAACGGCTTCACCTCGGTGCCGGACGTGCTGCGCGCGATGACCCAGAACGGCGGCGAGACGCAGAGCCCGCAGTCGGCCAGCGGCGCGGACTTCTCGCCCGGCGCGCAGCAGGTGGACCTGCGCGGGCTCGGTCCCAACCACACCCTGGTGCTGGTCAACGGCCGCCGCATCGCCGACTTCCCGATGCCGTTCAAGGGCCGCAGCAACTTCACCGACATCTCCAACATCCCGCTGGGCATGATCGACCGCATCGAGATCCTGACCGGCAGCGCCTCGGCGATCTACGGCTCGGACGCGATCTCCGGCGTGGTCAACTTCATCCTCAAGAAGCACGCCGACGGCACCACGCTGGACTACCGTTTCGGCGACACCACTCGCGGCGGCGGCGAGAGCTTCAACCTCAGCCTCAGCAGCGGTTGGTCGCGCGGCAACTTCGACGCGGTGTTCGGCGCCGAACTGGTCTCGCAGACGCCGCTGTGGGCCTACCAGCGCAGCCGCCAGGACAGCACCCTGGACGGCCCCACCGCACGCTCGCAGGTGCCGCGCCGCACCTTCCTGCGCACCGACGGCAACGACGACTACCTGGACCCGGGCGCGGACACCTGCGCGGCGGTGTCCGGCCTCAACGGCGGCAGCACCGGCTACGCCACCCGCCCCGGCTACGGCGCGTTCTGCGGCAGCAGCGCCTCGATCGGCTACGGCACCATCACCAACAAGCGCCGCGGCCTCAACGGCTACGCCTCGCTGCGCTACGCCTTCGACAACGGCAGCGAGTGGTTCGCCGACGTGCAGGTGGGCTACCACGAGCTGTCGCTGTTCCGCGACGTGACCCAGTGGGGCTACATGGCCCCGGACGGCAACGAGCAGGGCTATTTCTACAACCAGGCCACCGACCAGGTGGAAGCCTGGGGGCGCCAGTTCAGCCCGGAAGAAATGGGCGGCCTCAACGCCGGCACCATCCGCACCCGGCAGAAGACCTTCAGCGTCACCACCGGCTTCAAGGGCCACCTCGGCGCGGACTGGGACTACGAGACCAGCCTCAGCCACTCGCAGTACCAGGCCACGATCAGTTGGCCGCAGATCGTCGCCGCGCGCGCCAACGCGCTGTTCCTCGGCCCGCAGCTGGGCGTGGACGAAGACTCGGGGCTGCCGATCTTCAACGCCGACCCGCAGCGCCTGTACACACCGCTGAGCCGCGCCGAGTACGACAGCATCGCCCAGCGCACGGTGTATCAGCCGCGCTCGCGCACCGACACCCTCGCCTTCACCGCCACCAACACCGCGCTGTTCTCGCTGCCCGGCGGCGATGCCGGCATGGCGGCGACCGCCGAATTCGGCAACCAGGCCTACAACCTGCGCCCGGATCCGCTGGCCACGCAGTACTACTACTACAGCTGGAAGGACTCCGACGGCCACGGCAGCCGCAACCGCTGGGCGTTGGCCAGCGAGCTGCGCCTGCCGGTGCTGTCGACGGTGTCGCTGAGCCTGGCCGGGCGCTACGACCAGTACCGCTTCGCCGGGCGCTCGCTGGGCAAGTTCACCTACAGCGGCGGGCTGGAGTGGCGGCCGGTGGACACGCTGCTGGTACGCGCCTCCTACGGCACCGCGTTCCGCGCCCCCGACCTGCACTACGTGTATGCCGGCCCCGGCAACGACGAGACCACCGGCGTGGACTACTACCGCTGCGCCAGCGAGGAACCGGGCGTGGCGATCCAGGACTGCAGCTACAACGAAGAGGCGGTGATCCGCGGCCGCAGCGGCAACCGCGCGCTGAACCCGGAGAACAGCACCTCGTGGACCGCCGGCCTGGTGTGGTCGCCGATGGCCGACCTGGACCTGTCGGCGGACTACTTCAACATCGACATGCGCGACCAGGTGCAGGACCTGCGCGTGGACCAGGTGCTGCGCGACGAGGCCGACTGCCGCCTCGGCGTGCTGCAGGCCACCTCCACCACCTGCCAGCAGGCGCTGGCACGGGTCACGCGCAGCGCCGACGGCCGCCTGTACGGGGTCTACGTCAACCCGATCAACATCGCCCGCGAACGCACCAACGGCATCGACCTCAGCGCGCAGTACCGCCTCGACACCGGCATCGGCACCTTCCGCCTGAGCGGCAACTACACCTGGGTGCGCCGCCACGACATCCAGGTGTACGCCGGCGAAGCGATGGTGGACGAGTTCGCGGTCAACAGCGGCTACGACATCCCGCGCACCAAGGCCAGCGCCAGCGTGTCCTGGGAGCGCAACGCCTGGACCGCGACGCTGCACGGCGAACGCCTGGGCCGCCTGCCGACCTCCGATTCCTACGACCAGGTCTACGACCCGGAGAGCGGCGACAGCCCGTGGATCGGCGCCACCTACCGCTACAACGCCTCGCTGCAGTACCGCTTCACCGACCACGCGCAGTTGTCGCTGACAGTGACCAACCTGTTCGACAAGATGCCGCCGCACGACCGCACCTATACGTCGTACCCGTACTACGACGTGTCCTGGTTCGACACCGTGGGCCGCAGCGTGTACCTGCAGTACACGCAGAAGTTCGGCGGCAGCGCGCTGTAGCGCGGGAGTCAAGGCCTGCATGTGGGAGCGGCGTCAGCGGCGACGAGCGAAAGGTCGGCTGACACCGTCCGTCGTCGGGACTGAAGTCCCTCCCACAGTGCAGCCCTCAAGCGATCCTGGCACCGCACTTGTGGGAGCGGCTTCAGCCGCGACGAGTGAAGCCCAAAGCCACCTGGTACATTGCTGCGTCGGGACTGAAGTCCCTCCCACAACAACATCCGACCCATGCGCTGCTCCTACGGCATCGGTTGGCGCCGTGGGGCAAAACGGCGGATGGCGCCGCCGTCAGCCGCCGCTGCCCGTCACAAGGTATCGCGGTGCTTGCCGCGCCACGGCCGGTACCATTCGCGGATCGCGGCGATGTCCGCCTGCATGTCCTCGCCGGTCCACACCACCTCGCCAAGGCCGACGGTGCGGCTGGGGTAGTCGAAGTACACCGGGAAAATCGGCACCTGCGCGCCGTGGGCGATCTTCCAGAACCCGGTCTTCCACTTCTCCACACGCTTGCGCGTGCCCTCGGGGGTGATCACGTACCACATGCGTTCGGCGCCGCGGATCAGCGCCACCGCCTGTTCGACCACGCCGCGTGGCGAGTTGCGGTCCAGCGGGATGCCGCCGAGCCTGCGCAGCAGCGGTCCCAGCGGCCACCAGAACAACTGGGTCTTGCCCAGCACGCGCACCTCGAAGCCGACCGCGAACTTGACCGCGAAGCCCAGGAACCCGTCCCAGTTGGACGAATGCGGGGCCACGATCATCACCAGCTTGGGCACGTTGGGAAACTCGCCCACGACCCGCCAGCCGGTCAGCCGCAAGGCGGTGCGGCCGAGCCAGCGCATGAAGCGGCTGGGCCTGACCATCGGCATGTTCGGGGGCGCTGCGGGCAGGCGGTAATCGCGTTCGGTCAAAAGTCACTCCCAGCGGCCGGGCGAGCGGCCGTGTTTGATCTGGCTGCGCTCGCGCTTGGCGTCCAGGCGTCGCAGCTTGGCGCCGTGCGAGGGTTTGGTGGCGATGCGCCGCTTCGGCACCGACAGCCCGGCGGCGATGAACTCGGCCAGGCGCTGGCGCGCATCGTCGCGGTTGCGGTCCTGGGTACGGAAGCGCTGCGCATCGATCACCAGCACCCCGTCGGCGGTGATGCGGCGGTCGCGCCGCGCCAGCAGGCGCGCACGCAGCGGCTCCGGCAACGACGGCGAGCCGGCCAGGTCGAAGCGCAACTCGACCGCGGTGGCGACCTTGTTGACGTTCTGCCCGCCGGCGCCGCTGGCGCGCACGAAGCGCTCGACGATTTCGTCCTCCGGAATCGTCAGGCTGCTCGAGATGTGGATGGCCCCGTTACCCATGGCGCGGATTGTAGGGTATTCGCCGGACCGCCCGGTTTCCGCGTCGGCGCCGCCTGAACGAGCCAGGGAGCGGACGCCGGCCGGTCGCACGTCCCCACGCGCGGCGGCGGCGGCGCGGCGATTGCCGTATTCTGGCCGCCGGTCATCGTTCTGCAGGATGCTCCATGCCCCCGATTCCGCGCTTCTTCCGTTGGCCGCAGCGCCTGCTGCTGGCCTTGCTGCTGGCCCTGGCCGCCCTCCCGGCGCTGGCCGAACCGCCCACCGATGCCGACGTCAACCGCCTGCTGTCGGCCTCGCGCGCGCAGAACATGCTCGACACCATGCTGCCGCAGATCGAGGCGATGCAGCGCCAGCAGTTCGCCCAGCTCACCGCGCAGCACCCGCTCGACGCCGCGCAGCAGCAGAAGCTGCAGCAGATCCAGGAGCGCACCCAGGCCACCGTGCGCAAGGCGCTGTCCTGGCAGGAGATGCGTCCGCTCTACGTCAACCTGTACAAGCAGACCTTCTCCAAGCAGGACGTGCTGGCCATGGCCGAGTTCTACGAGAGCCCGGCCGGCCAGAGCCTGCTCGACAAGACCCCGCAGCTGATGCAGAACCTGATGGGGGCGATCCAGCAGAAGATGACCCCGCTGTTCGCCGACCTGCAGAAGGACCTGGAACAGACGGTCAACGCGCCGCCGGCCAAGTAACGCGGCATCGATTTTGCGCTGTCGTAGGTGCGGCTTCAGCCGCGACCGGGATGCGTCGGGAACGCCCGGTCGCGGCTGAAGCCGCTTGTGTCAAATAAGGGTCTATCGTTGTAGGTGAGAGCGGAGTGCGGCAGGCCGTTTAGCCGCAGTGCCAGCAAGCACGAGTAGGAGTCAGCGCCGCCGCACTCCGGTTCTCCTGCCTGACAAGCCCGAACAGTTGCCCGACTGACGAGCTCGAACTACTATAGCATGCGCCGCGGCAGCGAGCCGATG
>NZ_NSGT01000013.1:0-35828 GCF_009192905.1 Xanthomonas sp. LMG 12459 | reverse complement strand
GGCGCGGCTGAAGCCGCTCCTACAAGTTTCGTGCGTCCGACAGAAAAAAAGCAGAGCAACGGCAACAGCTTCCGCTGGCGCGGGTCACTTTTCTTTGCTTGTGCAAAGAAAAGTAACCAAAAGAAAGCACACCCCGCAGCGCGCCTTCCGCGCTAACGCGCTCCAGGTTCGCAGCCACGTCGGGCATTTTCCGACGGCACATCCATGTGCCGGCGGAAAACGACGCGCATCCTGCGCGTCGCCCTTCGGGTATTCGCCCGCCGTGGCTGCCGCGCCGAGGGGACCCGGTAGATCAAAAGCACAGCAACAGCACAAGCAACAGCGGGAGCAGGAGCAGGAGCGGGAGCGGTTACGGTCGGCGGGGCGATCGCGCCAATGTTTCGATCGCTGCGCCGCCTGCTCAGCCCCAGCCGACCAGCGCCAGTTTGCCGATGGTGCTGCCCGACTCCAGGCGTCGGTGCGCCTCGCGCAGGGTGGTGGCGTTGATCGGGGTCAGGGTCTCGGTCAGGGTGGTGCGCAGTTCGCCGGCGTCCACCAGGCTAGCGGTGCGTGCCAGGATGCGGTGCTGTTCGATCATGTCCTCGGTGCGGAACCGGGCGCGCGCGAACATCATTTCCCAGTGGATGCCGATGCACTTGGCCTTGTACGGGTCGCCGATGTGCAGTGGACCGCTCGGTTCGACGATCAGGCCGACGTGGCCTTGCGGCGCCAGCAACTCGCCCAGCGCCTGCCAGTAGCGGTCGGTGTCGGCCAGGTTCAACGCGGCGTCCACCTGGTCGATGCCCAGTGCCTGCAGCTGCGGCGCCAGCGCCTGGCGATGGTCGATGACGTGGTGCGCGCCGAGTTGCAGGCACCAGTCGCGGGTCTGCGGCCGCGAGGCGGTGGCGATCACCTCGAAGCCGGCATGCCGCGCCAACTGGATCGCGATCGAGCCGACCCCGCCGGCGCCGCCGATCACCAGCAGGCGGCGGCCGCGGTTGTGTTCGTCGTCGAAGTCGAACGGCATGCGCTGGAACAGCAGCTCCCAGGCGGTCAGGGTGGTCAGCGGCAGCGCCGCGGCCTGGGCGAAGTCCAGCGTGGCCGGCTTGCGCGCGACGATGCGCGCATCCACCAGTTGGTATTGCGCGTTGCTGCCGGCGCGGGTGATGTCGCCGGCGTAGTAGACCTCGTCGCCCGGCTCGAAACCGTCGACCTCGGGCCCGACCGCCTCGACCACGCCGGCGGCGTCGTAGCCCAGCACCTTGGGCTGGCCGTCGCTCGCGCCCTTGGCGCGGACCTTGGTGTCCACCGGATTGACCGATACCGCCTCCACCCGCACCAGCAGGTCGTGGCCGGCGGGCGCGGGCGGCGTCGGCAGGTCGAGGTCGTGCAGCGACTGCGGATCGTCGATCGGAAGGGGATGGAGGGTAGCGACCGCTTTCATGGAGGCTCCTGGACGTGAGGGAAAGGAGGGCACGGCCGCGGCTCAGACCGGCCGCGGGTTGCGCTCGGCGAACCCGCGCTGGTGCCAGTACGGATACGCCGGTACCGCCGCGCTGGCCGCATCCAGCTGTTGCACGTGGGCGGCATCGAGGGTCCAGCCGACCGCCCCCAGATTCTGCCGCAACTGGTCTTCGGTCCGTGCACCAATGATCACGCTGCTGACCGTCGGCCGCTGCAACAGCCAGTTCAGTGCGATCTGCGGCACGCTGCGGCCGGTTTCGGCGGCGATGGCTTCCAGGGCGTCGATCACCCGGTACAGGCGCTCTTCCTCCACCGGCGGCCCGGCCTCGGTGACCGCCTTGTCGTGCAGGCGGCTGCTTTCCGGCAGCGGCTGGCCGCGGCGCAGCTTGCCGGTCAGCCGGCCCCAGCCCAGCGGGCTCCACACCAGCGCGCCCACGCCCTGGTCCAGGCCCAGCGGCATCAGTTCCTCCTCGTAGTCGCGGCCGATCAACGAGTAATAGGCCTGGTGCGCGACATAGCGCGACCAGCCGTGACGGTCGGCCACCGCCAGCGACTTCATCAGCTGCCAGCCGGAGAAGTTGGACACGCCCAGGTAGCGGATCTTGCCGGCGCGTACCAGGTCGTCGAGCGTGGACAGGGTTTCCTCCACCGGCGTGTGCGCGTCGAAGCCGTGCAACTGGAACAGGTCGAGGTAGTCGGTGCCCAGGCGGGTCAGCGCCGCTTCCACCGCGCGGACCAGGTGGAAGCGTGAGGAACCGACGCTGTTGGCTGCGGCGCGGTCGAAGCGGAAGCCGGCCTTGGTCGACAGCAGCACCTGGTCGCGGCGGCCCTTGATCGCGGCGCCCAGCACCGATTCGGCGGCGCCGCCGGAGTAGACGTCGGCACTGTCGAACAGGGTGACGCCGGCTTCCAGGCAGATGTCGATCAGGCGCCGCGCCTGGTCTACATCCGAATTGCCCCAGGTGGCGAAGAACGGATCGGTGCCGGCGAAGGTGCCGGTGCCGAAGCTGAGCACGGGGACCTTGAAGCCGGATGCGCCGAGATGACGGTATTCCATGGAACGCTCCTGATGAGGGAAGGAGGAAGGGAGGGGAGAGAAGGCGTCAGCGCGCCGCGGCGTCGGTGTCGACGGCGGCGGTCGCAGCGGAGGTGGAAGCGGCTGCGGTGGCGCCGAGCAACTGCGCGGCGGCGTCGGCCATGGCCGCGTAACCCGCATCGCCGGGGTGCAGGTGGTCGCCCGAGTCGAATTCCGACCGCATCCGCGCCGGGTGCGCGGGGTCGCGCAGCAGCGCATCGAAATCCAGGATCGCGTCGAAGCCGTTGCCTGCGCGCAGCCAGGCATTGACCTGCTGGCGCACGGCTTCTTTCTGCGGGCTGTAGTAGCCGGGGATCGGCGAGTCCGGCAGCGCGCCCTCGAACGGGGTGAGGGTGGCGCCGATCACCCGCAGGCCGCGCGCCTGCGCGCGCTGCAGCACCTGCCGGTAGCCGGCGATCAGGTCCTCGGCCGGCACCGGCGCATCGTCCGGCGCGAACGGCGTGCCGTACCAACTGATGTCGTTGATGCCCATCAGCAGGATCAGGGTGCGCACGCCGGGCTGCGCCAGCACGTCGCGGTCCAGCCGCGCCAGCGCGTTCTGGCCCATGCGGTCGCGCAGCACGCGCCCGCCGGAGATGCCCGCGTTGAGCACCGCCACCCGCTGCGCGGCCAGCCGCGTGGCCAACTGGTCCGGCCAGCGCCGGTCCTGCCCCGGCGTCGAGGCGGCGCCGTCGGTGATCGAATCGCCCAGCGCCACCACCGCGCCGATGGCATCGGCGCGGCGCACCTGGATGCCGCTGACGAACAGCCGCACCGGCAGCGCCGTGGCATCGGCCAGCGTGGCGTCGGCGGTGCGCTCGCCCTCGGCCAGCCAGGCGCTCTGCAGGCCTTCCCAGTGGAAGGTCGACGGCGCGGTCGGCTGCGGCAGGTACAGGCTGATGCTGAGCCGGGCCAGGTCCGGCACGCTCAGCGCCACCGGGTCGCTGAGCACCGGCGCGCCCGGCGGCACGGTCACTTCGGTCTTGCCACCGAAGCGCAGCGGCCGCTGCGAGCCGGGCAGGGTCGCGGCGCCGTCGCCGGCCAGCGCCAGCGACGCGGCGCCGATGTGCAGCGGCGCATCGCCATAGGCGTTGCTCAGTTCCACCCTCACCTCGCTGCCGCCGAGGCTCACCCGCGCCACCTGGCGCACGGTCTGCCGCCACAGGTGGAACGGCGTCTGCGTCGGGAACGGGAAGTCCGCGGCCCACAGCGGTTGCGGGCTGGCCTGCCAGGTCGCGACCCACTCGCGCGGCGCCGCATCCGCCATGATCGCCGTGCCCAGCAGCGCCGTCGCCAGCGCGGCCGTCGCCATCGGACGGCTCATGCCGCACCGCCGGCGGCGCAACCCGCGCCGTGACTGGCGGCGGGTGCGGCGGTGGCCGGCGACAGCCGCAGCGCGCCCAGCGCCACCGCCAATCCGGCCAGGGTCAGCAGCGCCGCCACCCACGGCAGTTGCGACAGGGTGCCGCCATGGCCGAGCACCAGGCCGCCCAGCCAGGCACCCAGCGCGTTGCCCAGGTTGAACGCACCGATGTTCAGGCTCGAGGCCAGATGCCGGCCGGCCTCGCCGGCCTTGCCCAGCACCCACACCTGGAGGGGCGCCACCGTGGCGAACGCGGCCACGCCCAGCAGGCCGATGCCCAGTGTCATCGCCAGCGCCGACGGCAAGGCGAGGGGCAGTGCCGCCAGCACCACCGCCAGCACGCCCAGGCTCAGCAGCAGCGCCTGCCGCGGGCGGCCGTCGGCCAGGCGTCCGCCGAGCACGTTGCCGACGATCATGCCCACGCCGAACACCAGCAGCAGCGGCGACACCGCACTCTCGGAAACTCCAGTGATCTGGGTCAGCAGCGGCTGCACATAGGTGTACACGGCGAACACGCCCGCATAGCCCAGCACCGTCGTCGCCAGGCCCAGCAGCACCGGGCCGCGACCGACCGCGCGCAGTTCCTCGCGCAGCGGCGGCGCCGGCGTGGCATCGCGGTCGGCCGGGACCAGTGCGGCGATCACCACGGTGGCCAGAGCACCGATCGCCGCCACCGCCCAGAACGTGGCGCGCCAGCCATGGTGCAGGCCCAGCCAGGCGCCGGCCGGCACCCCGAGCAGGGTGGCGACGGTGAGGCCTGTGAACATGGTCGAGATCGCCGAGGCCTTGCGCTGCGGGGGCACCAGGGTGGTGGCGACCACCGCGCCGACGCCGAAGAAGGTGCCGTGCGCCAGCGAGGTCACCACCCGCGCCGCCATCAGCGCCGCGTAGCTCGGCGCCAGCGCGCAGGCCAGGTTGCCGGCGGTGAACACCAGCATCAGCGCCAGCAGCACGCGCTTGCGCGGCCAGCGCCGGCTGGCCACGGTCAGCAGCGGCGCGCCGACGAACACGCCCAGCGCATAGCCGGAGATCAGCAGCCCGGCGGCCGGAACGCTGACCCGCAGGTCGGCGGCGACCTGCAGCAGCAGGCCCATGATCACGAACTCGGTGGTGCCGATGCCGAAGGCGCCAGCGGTCAGCGCGAACAGCGCGAGCGGCGTGCGCCCGGCAGCGGGCGGATGGGGATGCGGGGCGAGCGAGGCGGCCATGCGGCGGCTCCGGAAGTGACGGGAGGACGGCAGCCTAGGCCTGCAGGTTCTCAGCAAAAACAGTAAAAATATTGAACGACTTTCAATGGAATCCACACAATGGACCGGATCGGCGACATCGCCCTGTTCCTGCGCGTGCTCGACCTCGGTTCGATCAGCGCCGCCGCGCGCAGCCTGGACCTGTCGGTGGCGGTGGCCAGCCAGCGGCTGCAGCGGCTGGAGCGCGCGCTCGGCGTGCGCCTGCTGCACCGGACCACGCGGCGCCTGCACCCGACCCCGGAAGGCCTGCAACTGGCCGAGCAGGGGCGGCCGCTGGTCGAGGACCTGGAATCGCTGGCCGGCGGCCTGCGCCAGGCCGGCGTCGCCGCCGCCGGCACCCTGCGGGTGACGATGTCGGCGGCATTCGGCCGCCTGTATGTGTCGCCGCTGCTGCCGCGCTTCATGGCGCTGCATCCGCAGGTGCGGCTGAGCGTGCACCTCAGCGACAACGTCGTGGACCTGGTCAGCGAAGGCTTCGACCTGGCGATCCGCATCGGCACCCTGCGCGACTCCAGCCTGGTCGCGCGGCGCCTGGCCGGCAATCGGCGCATGCTCTGCGCCTCGCCCGACTACCTGCGCCACCACGGCACCCCGGCCACGCCGGCCGACCTGACCGCGCACGCCTGCCTGCTGCTGACCGGCAGCGACGGCCGCCAGGACACCTGGCGGCTGCAGGGACCCGACGGCGAAATCGCCGTCCGCGTGGCCGGGCCGCTGGAGACCAACTTCGGCGAGGTGTTGCGCGATGCCGCGGTCAACGGCCAGGGCATCGCCCTGCATTCGGAATGGCACGTGGCCGAGGACCTGCGGCAGGGACGGTTGCGCCAGGTGCTGGCCGACTACCCGCTGACCGAAACCGGCATCCACGCGGTGATGCCGCAGCGCCGGCTGGTGCCGCCGCGGGTGCGGGCCTTCGTCGAGTTCATGCAGGCCGAGTTGGCCGACCCGCCGCCATGGGCGCGGCCGCGATGAGAACTGGGTCGCCCTGCGGGCCGTTGTCTACGACCGCAAACGGTCATCTCCGTGCCGCATTGCGGGATTTCATCAACCTGTATAGGGTGTATCCACGGCCTAGGAGGGGCTGGCGTTGACTTTCACATGTTACGTGCTCGTTAACGCCATCTTCACTATGCCGCGCATAATGTGCGCGGCGATGGCGTGCGGAAACGGCCGTCTGGATGTGACGAGACATCTGTACTGAACCATGCCTCTACCGGTTTCTATCTCCCCGAAACAAGGAGTTGTATTAATGAACAAGAAAATTCTCACCGCCGCGTTGCTGGGCGGTCTGGCCGTCGCCCAGGCAGCGTCCGCGCAGGAATTCGACGACCGCTGGTACCTGACCGGTTCGGCTGGTTTCAACTTCCAGGACAAGGACCGCACCACCAACGATGCGCCCTTCGTCACCCTGGGCCTGGGCAAGTTCATCAACCCGAACTGGTCGCTGGACGGTGAGCTGAACTATCAGAACCCGAACTTCGACAAGAACCAGGACCTGAACTGGAGCCAGTACGGCATCTCGTTCGACCTGCGTCGCCACTTCATCCAGGAAGGCCGCGGCTGGAACCCGTACCTGCTGTTCGGCCTGGGCTACCAGCGCTCGGAAGAAGAGTTCGACACCGGCGGTCCGGTCTCCCCGGGCCAGCGCAAGGACGGCAACTTTGCCGCCAAGGCCGGCGTCGGTCTGCAGACCACCTTCGACAAGCGCGTTGCCGTGCGTGCCGAAGTGGCCTACCGCGCTGACTTCGACGACCAGAGCGTTGCCGCTCCGTCGCAGAACTGGTTCGGCGACGTGCTGGCTTCGGTCGGCGTCGTGATCCCGCTGGGCCCGCCGCCGGCTGCCCCGGTCGCCCCGCCGCCGCCGCCGGCCGCTGCGCCGAGCTGCGCCGATCTGGACGACGATGGTGACGGCGTCAACAACTGCGACGACAAGTGCCCGAACTCCCAGCCTGGCCAGACCATCGGTCCGGACGGCTGCCCGGTGCCGGTGTCGATCGACCTGAAGGGCGTCAACTTCGACTTCAACAAGGCGAACCTGCGTCCGGACGCCGTGGCGATCCTGGGCGAGGCCACCGAGATCCTGAAGCGTTACCCCGACCTGCGTGTCGAGGTTGCCGGTCACACCGACTCGAAGGGTACCGAAGCCTACAACCAGAAGCTGTCCGAGCGCCGCGCCCGCGTCGTGTACGACTACCTGACCAAGAACGGCGTCAGCGCTTCGCGTCTGGTCGGTCCGATCGGCTACGGCGAGAGCCGTCCGATTGCCCCGAACACCAACCCGGATGGTTCGGACAATCCGGAAGGCCGTGCGAAGAACCGTCGTACCGAGCTGAACGTCCAGAACTGATCGGACGCTTCCAGTCTCAAGCAAAGCCCGGCCTCGTGCCGGGCTTTGTTTTTGTGGGGTGGGAAATGTATGTCGGTGTCGTTGTGGGAGCGGCTTCAGCCGCGACAGACGTCCTGGAAATGCCTGCCGCGGCTGAAGCCGCTTCTGCAGGATGCACAAAGCATTCAAGCTGAATTTTTTCAGCAATCCCAATTATTTAGCGCGTGTAATGCCGGTAACAGTTGAAAGCACGCCGGGGCCTGCCTACACTCGCTCGTCGACTCGCCTGAATGGAAAAAAACCGATGCTGCGTATCGTGACGGCCAGCCTGCTCGCGCTCGCCCTGATTCCTGCGGCCCACGCCGCACCGGATTGCTCCGGCGATCTGCTGCCCAAGCCGCTGGCGTTGCCGGCCACGGTCGCCGCGCCGGTCGCTTCGGAACTGTTCAGTCGCAACGTGCAGCTGGGTATGCCCAGCGGCGTGCTGACCCAGTCCTACAGCAGCGACCAGTCGCTGGACCGCGTGCTGCTGCGGCTGCGCGCCGAAGGCTGCCAGAGCCTGGCCAACGCCACCCCGGGCGCGGTGAAGCCGAACGATCCGGCCGCCTACAAGCCGGCCACCGCGTTCGACAACACGCCGTGGCGGTTCGACATGAGCCAGAACGGCAAGCGCATGACCGCCGAGGAGTTCGACGCCTGGATGAAGGCGCGCGGAGTGCGCGTGGTCAAGGCGCGTCCGGCCGCTGCACCTGCCGCTGCCGCCGCCGAGGCGCCGGCGCCGGCCGACGCCAACAAGCAGTAAGTCCGGCGCGCGGCCGCTCGCGGCCGCGCCCGTCCGCGCCGTGCGAGGGGCCAAGCCGCCGCGTTCCCGCCGTCCGGCGTCGTCCCCGGCGGCGCCCGCACGTCCGCGCTCGCCCGCGCGCAGCGCCATCCCGGCTGCGCCGCGCCACGGCCTGGCCCGCACCCTGTCCAAGCTGGGCCTGTGCTCGCGCACCGAGGCCGCGCGCTGGATCGCCGCCGGCCGCGTCGCCGTCGACGGACGCATCGTCACCGATCCCGAATTCCCGATCCTGCAGGGCCGCCACCGGCTGGCCGTGGACGGCGCGCCGCTGGCCGACACCGCGCGTCGGTACCTGATGCTCAACAAGCCGCGCGGGCTGGTCACCAGTGCGCAGGACGAACGTGGCCGCGACACCGTGTACCGCTGTTTCGACGGTGCCGGCCTGCCGTGGCTGGCGCCGGTCGGGCGCCTGGACAAGGCCAGCGAGGGTCTGCTGCTGTTCAGCAACGATCCGCAGTGGGCGGCGCGGGTCACCGATCCGGGCAGCGGCCCGGACAAGACCTATCACGTGCAGGTGGACGCGGTGCCCGACGCGGCGCTGCTGGCACGGATGTGTGCCGGCGTGGTTGACGATGGCGAACCGCTGCGGACCAAGCAGGCGCGCCTGCTGCGCCAGGGCGAGCGCCATGCCTGGCTGGAAGTGGTGCTGGACGAAGGCCGCAACCGGCAGATCCGGCGGCTGCTGGCCGCGCTTGGCCTGGACGTGCTGCGGCTGGTGCGGGTAGCGATCGGCGACTTGGTACTGGGCGACCTGGGCAAGGGCGCGTGGCGCGAGCTCAGCGCCGCGGAAGTCACGGCGTTGGCGCCGGCGGCGGACGCCAGCGCGCCAGCCGCGCGCTGAGCAGGGCGGCGACCACCTCGCGGGCGCGCGCATCCTGCGGCCCACGCGCATCGTGGTGACGGCCCTTGGCGTGATTGCAGCCGGCGCAGGCCAGCGCCAGGTTTCGGGCATCGTTGGCATCGTCGCCCACCTGGGCGCACAGCGCCGCGGCGACGCGGCGCCCGAACCAGGCCTGTGGCACTACGTGTTCCAGCGTGCTGTGTCCGAGCGGTTCGCCGTCAGCGCGCAGGCGCAGGCGCCGGCGGCAATGCAGGCAGCGGGTCTCCCAGCCGTCCTCCAGCGCTTGCGCCTGGGCGTCGGTCTGCGCCGCCAGCAACAGCCGTTGGCGCAGCGCGGCGCGCATCTCAGGCGGCGAGTACGCCCAGTTCGCGGCCGATACGGGTGAACGCGTCGATCGCCCGGTCCAGGTGGGCGCGGGTGTGCGCGGCGCTGATCTGGGTGCGGATCCGTGCCTGGCCCTTGGGCACCACCGGGAAGAAGAAGCCGATGGCGTAGATGCCTTCCTCCAGCAGCCGCTCGGCGAAGCGCTGCGCCAGCGGCGCGTCGTACAGCATCACCGGGCAGATCGGATGGGTGCCGGGCTTGATGTCGAACCCGGCGGCGGCCATGCGCTCGCGGAAGTAGGCGGTGTTCTCGACCAGGCGCGCGCGCAGGTCGTCGGCCGCGTCGAGCATCGCGAAGGCCTTGATCCCGGCCGCGACCACGTGCGGCGGCAGCGAGTTGGAGAACAGGTAGGGGCGCGAGCGCTGACGCAGCAGTTCGATCACCTCGCGGCGGCCGGTGGTGAAACCGCCCAGCGCGCCGCCCATGGCCTTGCCCAGGGTGCCGGTGACGATATCGATCCGGTCCAGCACGCCCTTGACCTCGGCCGAGCCGCGGCCGCTGGCGCCGAGGAAGCCGGTGGCATGGCATTCGTCGATGTGCACCAGCGCGTTGTACTTCTTCGCCAGCGCGGTGATCTCGTCCAGCGGGGCGATGAAGCCGTCCATCGAGAACACGCCGTCGCTGGTGATCAGCTTGGTCTTGCAGCCGGCGGCGTCGGCCGCCTGCAGCTGCGCTTCCAGGTCGGCCATGTCGCAGTTGGCGTAGCGGAAGCGCTTGGCCTTGCACAGGCGCACGCCGTCGATGATCGAGGCGTGGTTGAGCGCGTCGGAGATGATCGCGTCGTGCTCGCCGAGCAGCGGTTCGAACAGGCCGCCGTTGGCGTCGAAGCAGGCGGCGTAGAGGATGGTGTCCTCGGTGCCGAAGAACGTGGCGATCTGCGCTTCCAGTTGCTTGTGCAGGTCCTGGGTGCCGCAGATGAAGCGCACCGAGGCCATGCCGAAGCCGTGCGTGTCCAGCGCGTCCTTGGCGGCCTGGATCAGCGCCGGATGATCGGCCAGGCCCAGGTAGTTGTTGGCGCAGAAGTTCAGCACGCGGCGGCCGTCGGCGAGGACGATTTCCGCCGCCTGCGGGCCGACGATGATGCGCTCGGACTTGAACAGGCCCTGGGCGCGGATCGCGTCCAGTTCCTCGGCGTAGTGCTGGGTGAGGCGGGAGTCGGTCATGACGGGCACGCGCGGCGGAAAGAAGCGGCGATTTTACCGCGGCGCCCGCGCCGGCCGCGGCCGTCATGCACAAATGGCATGAGCCGCTGCCGTGAAGTCATTTCACCCGCCGCCTGCCGCTGCGCAGCATGCGTCATGGTCCGCGGCGGGTATCGGCCGCGGCGTCGGCCTGTGTGTTTTCGGAGAACCGCCCATGTCCAGCCTTCCGCCGCGCCGCTGGCGCCCGCTGCTCGCGCTCGCACTGTGCGTGTTCGCCGGGGCCGCGGCCGCCGCCGAGACGCAACTGCTCAACGTGTCCTACGATCCCACCCGCGAGCTGTACCGGGACTACAACGCCGCCTTCGCCAGGCACTGGGCGCAACTGCATCCCGGCGAGCAGGTCGCGGTGGAGACCTCGCACGGTGGCTCCGGCAAGCAGGCGCGCGCGGTCATCGACGGGGTCGAGGCGGACGTGGTGACGCTGGCATTGGCCTACGACGTCGATGCGATCGCCGCCAAGAGCAAGCTGATCGATGCGAACTGGGCCACGCGCCTGCCCGACAACAGCGCGCCGTACACCTCGACCATCGTGTTCCTGGTGCGCAAGGGCAATCCGAAGGGGATCAAGGACTGGCCCGACCTGCTGCGCAGCGGCGTGTCGGTGATCACGCCCAATCCCAAGACCTCCGGCGGCGCGCGCTGGAACTATCTGGCCGCCTGGGCCTACGCCGACCACATCTTCAAGGGCGACCGCGAGCGCATCCTCAACTACATGCGCGCGCTGTTCCGCAACGTGCCGGTGCTGGACACCGGCGCGCGCGGTGCCACTACCACCTTCGTCCAGCGCGGCATCGGCGACGTGCTGCTGGCCTGGGAGAACGAGGCGTTCCTAGCGCAGCAGGAACTGGGCCAGGACAAGTTCGAGATCGTCGTGCCGAAGCTGTCGATCCTGGCCGAGCCGTCGGTGGCGCTGGTCGACAAGAACGTGGACAAGCACGGCACCCGCGCGGTGGCCGAGGAATACCTGAAGTACCTGTACTCGCCGGAAGGACAGAAGATCGCGGCCAGACACTATTACCGGCCGCGCCATCCCGAGTACGCCGATCGCGCCGATCTGGCGCGGCTGCCGAATGTGCGCCTGGTCACCATCGATCAGGCGTTCGGGTCCTGGGCCAAGGCGCAGGCCACGCACTTCGACGACGGCGGCCTGTTCGACCAGATCCAGGCGAGCAAGTGACGCGATGGCCGTGACCGCCGCCGCCGTTGCCCGCGCCCCGCGCCAGCGCCGGGTGATGCCGGGGTTGGGGCTGAGTCTGGGCATCACCCTGACCTGGCTGGGACTGGTGGTGCTGATCCCCTTGTTCGCGGTGCTGCTCAAGACCAGCGGGCTGGGCTGGGACGGCGTGTGGCGGGTGTGGAGCGAGCCGCGGGTGCTGGCGGCGTTGCGCTTGAGTTTCGGCACCGCGTTGGCCGCGGCCGCGTTCAATGCGGTGATGGGCACCTGGGTGGCCTGGGTGTTCGTGCGCTATCGCTTTCCCGGCAAGCGCCTGTTCGACGCGATGATCGATCTGCCGTTCGCGCTGCCGACCGCGGTGGCCGGCATCGCCCTGACCGCGTTGTACGGCAGCAACGGCTGGATCGGACGCTGGCTGGAGCAGCCGACGCAGGCGCTGGCGGCCAGCCTGCCGACGCTGGCCTGGTGGTGGCCGCGGCTGGCGCTACTGCTGGCGCTGGCGGCGACCGGCTACGCGCTGCTGCGGCGTAGCCAGGCGCTGCTGCCGGCACCGCTGCGCGTGCTGCAGCGCCTGCTCGGCACGGTCGCCGTGCTGAGCCTGGCCGCACTGGGCGTCGGCGGCCTGCTGATCGGCTATGTCGGGCTGATGCAGGTCAGCGGGGCGAGCGGGGTCAAGGTCGCTTACGCGCCACTGGGCATCGTCGTGGCGCTGGTGTTCGTGGGGCTGCCGTTCGTGGTGCGGATCGTGCAGCCGGTGCTGGCCGAGGCCGAGCGCGAACTGGAAGAGGCGGCGGCCACGCTCGGTGCCGGGCGCTGGCAGACGGTGCGCCGGGTAGTGCTGCCGACCCTGTGGCCGGCGGTGCTGACCGGATTCGCGCTGGCCTTCGCGCGTGGCGTCGGCGAGTACGGCTCGGTGATCTTCATCGCCGGCAACCTGCCCAATGCCACCGAGATTGCGCCATTGCTGATCACCATCCGCCTGGAAGAGTTCGACTACGGCGGCGCCAGCGCGATCGCCGCAGCGATGCTGCTGTTGTCGCTGCTGTCGCTGCTACTGGTGAATGGGGCGCAGGCCTGGTTCGCGCGGCGCGGCAGGGCGGTGGCGTGATGGCGTCGGTCGTGTCCGCGCTGACCGCGCACGTCCCCGGGCAGGCCGGCGCTGCCGCCGTCGCCGCGCACGTGCAGGCTTCGGTGGTCGACGAGCCGCGCTGGGTGCGGCGGTTGCTGATCGGCGGCGTGCTCGCCTTCCTGCTGGCGTTCCTGCTGCTGCCCTTGCTGCTGGTGTTCACCGAGGCGTTGCGCAGCGGCGTCGGCGTGTTCTGGCGCGCGATCTCGGATCCGGACGCGCTGGCGGCGATCCGCCTGACCCTGCTGGTGGCGGCGATCGTGGTGCCGTTGAACCTGGTGTTCGGCGTGGCCGCGGCCTGGGCGGTCAGCAAGCACCGTTTCCCCGGCAAGCGCCTGCTGGTGAGCCTGATCGACCTGCCGTTCTCGGTGTCGCCGGTGGTCGCCGGCCTGTTGTTCATCCTGATCTTCGGCCGCAACGGCTGGGCCTGGCCGTTGATCGGCGAAGGCGTGTGGCTGCACCTGCCGCCGCTGGGCGACGTGTCGCTGCATCTGCCGCGCATCGTGTTCGCGCTGCCGGGCATCGTGCTGGCGACCACCTTCGTCACCTTTCCCTTCATCGCCCGTGAGCTGATGCCGCTGATGGAGCAGCAGGGCGACGACGAGGAGCTGGCGGCGCTGAGCCTGGGCGCCAGCGGTTGGCAGACGTTCCTGCGGGTGACCCTGCCGAACATCCGCTGGGGCCTGCTGTATGGCGTGCTGCTGTGCAGTGCGCGGGCGATGGGCGAGTTCGGCGCGGTATCGGTGGTGTCCGGACAGATCCGCGGGCGCACCAACACGCTGCCGCTGCATGTGGAGATCCTCTACAACGAATACGCCTACAGCGCGGCCTTCGCCTGCGCCAGCCTGCTGGCGCTGACCGCGCTGCTGACGCTCGCCGTCAAGTCCTGGCTGCACTGGCGCCACGGCGCGGCGCTGGCCGCCACTCACCGACATTGAGGTTGCGATGAGCATCCGCGTACAGCATCTGGGCAAGCGCTTCGGCGATTTCGCCGCGCTCGACGACGTCAGCCTGGACATCCGCCAGGGCGAACTGCTGGCGCTGCTGGGGCCGTCCGGCTCCGGCAAGACCACGCTGCTGCGGGTGATCGCGGGGCTGGAACATGCCGACCGCGGACGCGTGCTGATCCACGGCGAGGACGCCACCGCGCTGTCGGTGCAGGCGCGCCGGGTCGGCTTCGTGTTCCAGCACTACGCCTTGTTCAAGCACATGAGCGTGTACGAGAACATCGCCTTCGGCCTGCGCGTGCGCCGCGAGGCGCGCTGGAGCGAGTCGCGCATCCGCGCGCGGGTGCAGGAACTGCTGGCGCTGGTCCAGTTGCACGATCTGGAGCGACGCTACCCGGCGCAACTGTCCGGCGGCCAGCGCCAGCGTGTGGCGCTGGCCCGCGCGCTGGCGATCGAGCCGCGCGTGCTGTTGCTCGACGAACCGTTCGGCGCGCTCGACGCGCAGGTCCGCCGCGACCTGCGGCGCTGGCTGCGCGAGCTGCACGAACGCACCGGCCTGACCACGGTGTTCGTCACCCACGACCAGGAAGAGGCGCTGGAACTGGCCGACCGCGTGGCCATCCTCAACCGCGGCCGGATCGAGCAGATCGGCAGCCCGGCACAGGTCTACGAGCAGCCGGCTTCGCCGTTCGTCTACGCCTTCGTCGGTGCGGTGAACCGGCTGCCCGCGCGTCTGCACGACGGGGCGGTGCAGGTCGGCGGCCTGGCCTTGCCGGCGCCATCGACGCCGCTGTCCAGTGGTCCGGTCGAGCTGTACGTGCGGCCGGAAGACCTGGCGCCAGGCAACGAGGGCTGGGCGGCGACGGTGCTGTCGATCCAGCGCAGCGGCCCGCGACTGCGCCTGCGCGCGCAGCTGGCGCACGGCCACGACGAGGTCGAGGTGGAACTGCCGGCGGGCGAGGGGGCACCCGACTACGCGCCGGGCCAGCCATTGCACCTGCGCGCACGCCGTTTCGGGGTCTTCGCCCGGCCCGACTGAGGCGCCATCGCGCCCTGCCGATCGGCGATCGCCCGCGCCTGCGCATTGGTGTGGCCAGCGGCTGCCTGCCCGGTCGCGGCCTGACCGCCAACTCCCGGACGAGGGCCTTCCCTGGCAGCCGGCTCCCGCTGTCGGCGGCTCGCTGTGTCCGCGCTTGGCGCGAATCGGGGGTTTTGTGTCACGGCGTGGCATGCGCCGCGTGAAAAGTTGTTGCACTGCACGATCAAAGCAGTTAAAAAACCGTAAAGGCGCATCCGCCTCGTCGCTGCAACCCCTCCCTCGTCAACCCTAGGAGAATGACCGGTGAACAAGACCACTCTCGCCCTGGCCGTCGCACTGGCCGCTTCGCCGCTCACCGTCCTGGCCCAGGACGAGCCCACCTCGCCGATCACCGGCTCCTATGGCGTGGTCAGCGACTACGTGTTCCGTGGCGTCTCCCAGACCAACAAGGGCCCGGCGTTCCAGGCCGGCCTCACCTACACCTCGCCGTTCGGCCTGTACGTGGGCACCTGGGGCTCCAACGTCGATTTCGGCGCGGGCGATCCGGATTGGGAAGTGGACGGCTTCGTCGGCTACAACGTCGATTTCTCGCCGGACTGGAACTTCGATGTGATGGTCAACCGCTACGGCTATCCGGGCGCCGGCAAGTCGAACTACAACGAACTGATCACCAAGACCAAGTTCCTCAAGACCTACACCCTGACCGTGGCCTACACCGACAACGTGTACAACCTGGACCGGGACAGCTTCTACTACGCGCTGGACGGGAACTGGTCGCTGCCGCAGGGCTTCAGCGTCGGCGCGCACGTCGGCCGCACCACCTACGAAAGCGCGTTGACCGCGTACCAGGACTACACCGACTACAACGTCAGCGTGGGCAAGATGGTCGGCCCGCTGGCGCTGAGCGTGGGCTACTACGACACCGACAACAAGGGCGCGGCGAACTTCACCGAGCGCCTGGCCGGTCACCGCGTGGTGGTCTCGGGCACGATCGCGTTCTGATCGCATCGTCTCGTGAAACGACGAAGGGCGCCGCGAGGCGCCCTTCGTCTTTTTCGGCATCGCATCGCCGCGTAGCCGCGGCGCGCGCATCACCAGCTCAGCACGACCTTGCCGGCCTTGCCTTCTTCCATCAGGTCGAAGCCCTTCTGGAATTCGTCGATGGTCAACTGGTGGGTCAGCACCTTGCCCAGCGGGAAGCCGGACAGCACCAACTGGGTCATCTTGTACCAGGTCTCGTACATCTTGCGGCCGTAGATGCCCTGCACGGTCAGGCCCTTGAAGATGATCTTGTCCCAGTCGCAGCCGGCGCCGCGCGGCATGATGCCGAGCATGGCGATCTTGCCGCCGTGGTACATGCAGTCGAGCATGTCGTTGAACGCGCGCGGATTGCCGCTCATCTCCAGGCCCACGTCGAAGCCTTCCATGTGCAGGTCGGCCATCACCTCCTTGAGCGAGGTGTTGGCGACGTTGACCACGCGGGTCGCGCCCATGTCCGCGGCCAGCTTCAGGCGGAAGTCGTTGACGTCGGTGACCACCACGTTGCGCGCGCCGATGTGCTTGCAGATGCCCGCGGCGATGATGCCGATCGGGCCGGCGCCGGTGATCAGCACGTCCTCGCCGATCACGTCGAACTCCAGCGCGCAGTGCGCGGCGTTGCCGTAGGGATCGAAGAACGCGGCCAGTTCGGACGGGATCTGGTCGGGGATCGGCCACAGGTTGGAGGCCGGCATCACCATGTACTCGGCGAAGGCGCCGTTGACGTTGACGCCGATGCCGACCGTGTTCGGGCACAGGTGCGGACGCCCGCCGCGGCAGTTGCGGCAGTGGCCGCAGACGATGTGGCCTTCGGCCGAGACGCGCTGGCCGACCTCGTAGCCGGTGACCGCCGAGCCGAGCTGGGCGATGCGGCCGACGAACTCGTGGCCGATGGTCAGGCCGGGCTTGATGGTGCGCTGGCTCCACTCGTCCCACAGGTAGATGTGCAGGTCGGTGCCGCAGATCGCGGTCTTTTCCAGCTTGATCAGCACCTCGTTGGGGCCGGGCACCGGCACCGGCACCTGTTCCAGCCAGATGCCCTTGGCGGCCTCGCGCTTGACCAGCGCCTTCATTGTTTGCGCCATGTCGGTGCAGATTCGATGGGAAGAGGGCGCGCAGTATAAGCGCCCGGCCGACGCGGCCATGTTGCGGCGCGGTCAGGGTGCCATTGGTCACGGTCCGGCCACTTGATGACAGCCGTTACACTCTAACGTCTGTCATCAAGGAAACCATTCGATGCGTTCGAATTCGTTGGCTGTCGCCATCGCCGCCGTGGCCGCCCTGTCCGGCGCCTCCGCCGCCCACGCTGGCGAGGGCATGTGGGTCCCGCAGCAGTTGCCGGACATCGCCGGGCCGCTGCAGCAGGCCGGCCTGAAGCTGTCGCCGCAACAACTGTCCGATCTCACCGGCGACCCGATGGGCGCGGTCGTCTCGCTCGGCGGCTGCACCGCCAGCTTCGTCTCGCCGCAGGGCCTGGTGGTGACCAACCACCACTGCGCCTACGGCGCGATCCAGCTCAACTCCACTCCGCAGAAGAACCTGATCCGCGACGGCTTCAGCGCCGCCAGCCAGGGCGCCGAACTGAGCGCGGGCCCGAACGCGCGCATCTACGTGCTCGACCGCATCACCGACGTCACCGCGCAGGCCAAGGCGGCGATGGCCGCGGCCGGCAACGATGCGCTCAAGCGCACGCAGGCGCTGGAGGATTTCGACAAGGCCCAGGTCGCCGCGTGCGAAGCCGATGCCGGCTACCGCTGCGAGCTGTACAGCTTCTCCGGCGGCAACACCTACCGCCTGTTCCGCACCCTGGAAATCCGCGACGTGCGCCTGGCCTACGCGCCGCCGTCGGGCATCGGCAAGTTCGGCGGCGACGTCGACAACTGGATGTGGCCGCGCCACACCGGCGACTTCTCGTTCTACCGCGCCTACGTCGGCAAGGACGGCAAGCCGGCCGCCTATGCCAAGGACAACGTGCCGTACCAGCCCAAGCACTTCCTGAAGTTCGCCGACCAGCCGCTGGGCGCCGGCGATTTCGTCATGGTCGCCGGCTACCCGGGCCGCACCAACCGCTATGCGCTGGCCTCCGAATTCGACGCCACCGCGAGCTGGGGCTACCCCACCGCCGCGCGCCAGTACCGCGACCTGATCGCGCTGGTCGAGCAGGCCGGCAAACAGAACCCGGACATCCAGGTGAAGTACGCCGCGACCATGGCCAGCTGGAACAACGTCGCCAAGAATTACGAGGGACAGCTGGAGGGCTTCAAGCGCATCGATGCGGCGGCCAAGAAGCACGCCGAGGAAGACGCAGTGCTGGCTTGGCTCAAGCGCCAGGGCGGCGAGGGCAAGGCCGCGCTGCAGGCGCATGCGCAACTGCTGGCGCTGGGCGAGCAGGCCAAGGCCACCCGCGATCGCGACCTGGTGCTGCGGCAGATGCGCCGCACCGGCGTGCTCGGCAGTGCGGTGTCCTTGTATCGCCTGTCGATCGAACGCGCCAAGCCGGACGCCGAACGCGAGCCGGGCTACCAGGAGCGCGACCTGCCCGAGATCGAGGGCGCGATGAAGCAGATGGAGCGCCGCTACGTCGCCGCCATGGACAGCCAGTTGCAGCGCTACTGGTTCGACCAGTACCTGAAGCTGCCGAAGGCGCAGCGCCTGCCGGCGCTGGACCAGTGGCTGGCCGGTGCCGACGCGCAGGCCGCGGCCACGCGTCTGGCCGGCACCCAGCTGGGCAATACCGAGGCGCGCCTGAAGTGGCTGCATGCCGACCGCGCCGCGTTCGAGGCCAGCGACGACCCGGCGCTGCGCTATGCGGTGGCACTGATGCCGACCCTGCTGCAGATCGAGCAGGACGAGAAGCGGCGTGAGGGCGAGGAACTGCTGGCGCGTCCGCGCTACCTGCAGGCCGTGGCCGACTACAAGAAGAGCCAGGGCGAGTTCGTGTATCCGGACGCCAACTCCTCGCTGCGCATCACCTTCGGCAACGTCAAGGGCTACGTGCCGAAGGACGGCGTGGCCTACACCCCGTTCACCACGCTGGAAGGCGTGGTCGCCAAGGACACCGGCGTGGAGCCGTTCGACTCGCCCAAGGCGTTGCTGGAGGCGGCCAAGGCCAAGCGCTACGGTGGGCTGGAGGACAAGCGGCTGGGCACGGTGCCGGTCAACTTCCTGTCCGACCTGGACATCACCGGCGGCAATTCCGGTTCGCCGGTGATGGACGCGCACGGCAAGCTGGTCGGCCTGGCCTTCGACGGCAACTGGGAGTCGGTGAGCTCGAACTGGGTGTTCGATCCGGCCATGACCCGGATGATCGCGGTCGATTCGCGCTACCTGCACTGGATCATGCAGGAAGTGATGCCGGCGCCGCGGCTGTTGAAGGAGTTGAACCTGGCCAAGTGAGCCGGGTTCCGGCGGGCGGCGGCGACGGCCGCCGTCCGCATGTCCGCCCCGGCACGCCGCGGCGGGCACGCGGGATGCAGCGCAGGGTTTCCGGCGACGGAGCGGGTATCATGCCGCTCCGTTTTCGTTTGCGAGACGGCCCCTTCCCCCCAAGGAATCCAGCGCATGCGCATTCTGCTCGCCCGCCATGGCGAAACCCCGTGGAACGCCGAAGGCCGCTACCAGGGCCAGATCGACATCCCGCTGTCGCCGGTCGGCGACGCCCAGGCGCAGGCGCTGGGCGCACGCCTGCGCGAGGTGTCGCTCACCCGCGCCGTGGCCTCGCCGCTGGCCCGCGCGCAGCGCACCGCGCGCTTCGCCCTGGGCCCTGAGCGCGAGGCGTTGCTGCAGACCGATCCGGACCTGCAGGAAATCGCCCATGGCGAATGGGAAGGCCTGCTGGCCAGCGAGATCCACGAGAAGGATCCGGCGCGTCTGCGCGCCTGGCGCGAGGAGCCGGACACGGTGCTGATGCCGGGCGGCGAATCGCTGCGGCAGGTGCTGGAGCGCTCCTGGCGCGGCCTGGCCCGCGCCGCCGAGGGCCTGGGCGAGCACGACACGCTGCTGGTGGTGGCGCACGATGCGGTCAACCGGGTGATCCTGTGCCGGGTGCTGGGCCTGCCGATCGCGCGGCTGTGGAGTTTCCGCCAGGCGCCGACCACGCTGAACCTGCTGGAAGGGCCGGATGTGGAGCATCTGGAAGTGGTGCGCTTGAACGATTGCGCGCATCACACGCCGTTCTTCGGCGAGGCGAAGCATCGGGCGCTTTAGTTTCTTTCGATTCGTTCTGAGTGCACTGCGTAGTGCAACTGCAACTGCAAGTGCAAGTGCTTTCGCGCTTGGCGCGCGAGTCACTTTTCTTTGCTTGTGCAAAGAAAAGTAACCAAAAGAAAGCACACCCGGGCGGCACGCCCTCCGCGCTGCGCGCTCCGGGTGCGCAAGCAGGCCGGACATTTTTCGGCGGCACATCCATGTGCCGTCGAAAAACGGCGCGCGTCCTGCGCGCCGCCCCTGCGGGGTTTTCGTCCGTCCTGCTTGCCGTGCCTCACGGGATCCTGAACAGCCAAAGCCAAAGCAACCGCCAAAGCAACCGCCACAGCAACAGCCAAAACCGGAACCAAAACCAAAGCAGCAGCAAAATGCGTCGCCGCTATGAGTGCGCGTGCTGTTGTCGCATCAGTCGAGTTCAATCGTCTCCATGAACACCCTCCCCGAATGGCTCGCCTACATCGAGCGCCAGCACCCCCAGGACATCGCCATGGGCCTGGAACGGGTGCGCGCGGTCGCCGCACGCATGCGCCTGACCAAGCCGGCCAAGCACGTCATCACCGTCGGCGGGACCAACGGCAAGGGCTCGACCGTCGCCTTCGTCGAGGCCATCGCGCGTGCCGCCGGCTGGCGCGTGGGCAGCTACACCTCGCCGCACCTGCTGCGCTACAACGAGCGCGTGCGCATCGACGGCGAAGAGGCCAGCGATGCCGAGCTGGTGACCGCCTTCGCGGCAGTGGAGGCCGCGCGCGGCGACACCGCGCTGACCTACTTCGAGTACGGCACGCTGGCGGCGTTGTGGCTGTTCCAGCAAGCCAAGTTGGATCTGGCCGTGCTGGAAGTCGGCCTCGGCGGCCGGCTGGATGCGGTGAACCTGGTCGATGCCGATGTGGCGGTCATCACCACCGTGGACATCGACCACACCGACTGGCTCGGCACCGACCGCGAGGCGATCGGCGCGGAGAAGGCCGGCATCGCGCGGCCGTGGAAACCGCTGGTGCTCGGCGAGATCGATCCGCCCTCCAGCGTGCTGCGCCGCGCTTACGCGATCGGCGCCAATGCGCTGCGCGCCGGCAGCGACTTCTTCCACGAGCCGATCGACGCCGACCGCTGGCGCTGGCGCGACGTCGGCACCGAACTGCAGTTGCCGTTGCCGCAGCTGCGCGCGCCGGTGCAGCGCGCCAACGCCGCCACCGCCATCGCCGCCCTGCGCGCGCTGCGCCGCTCGCTGCCACGCAACGCCTACGCCGAGGGCATCGCCGCCGCGCGCCTGCGCGGGCGCCTGCAGTCGTGCCTGCGCGACGGGGTGGAGGTGCTGGTCGACGTCGGCCACAACCCGCAGGCAGCCCGCGAACTGGCCGCCGCGCTGCAGGCGCAGCCGGTCGCCGGCCGCACCTGCGCCGTGTTCGCGGCGCTGGCCGACAAGGACGCCGCCGGGGTGGTGGAGGCACTGGCCGCGCAGGTCGATGCCTGGCACCTGGCCGGCCTGGCCGGCAACCGCGGCCAGAGCGCTGCGCAGTTGCGCACGCGGCTGGCGGGGACCGCCGCCGCCGAGGCCGGCGGCGCCGAGAGCGTGGCGCAGGCGCTGCAATCGGCGTTGGCGCAGACGCGGCCGGGCGACCGGGTGCTGGTGTTCGGTTCGTTCCATACCGCCGCCGAGGCCTTGCACTGGCTGCATTCAGCCGGCTGATCCCGCCTCCGCGCGGGCCCACCTTATAATCGGCACGGCACTCCGCCACGCCGCCCCCTCAGCCTTTCCGTGGATACCGTCCTGAAACAGCGATTGATTGGCGCCCTTGTCCTGGTAGCGCTCGCCGTGATCTTCCTGCCGATGCTGGTGAAGGGGCCTGCGCCCGACAGCGGCGTGGCCAATGTGCCGCTGAAGGCGCCCGACGCGCCGGCCGACGGCCAGTTCGAGACCCGCGAGCTACCGCTGGTGACCCCGGGCGACGCACCCAGTGGCGGGGCGGTGGGCATGGCCAAGGCGCCGGGCGCCGCCGCTGCGCCAGCCGCCGCGCCGGCGCCGGTCAAGGACAACCCCGATGCCGCCGACCTGGCCGATCCGGCCGCCGGCAGCGCCGCGCAACCGTTGCCGCCGAGCACGGCCGCCGGCAACTACGCGGTGAATTTCGGCGCCTATGCCACCGCCGCCGATGCCGATGCGGTGATCGCGCGGCTCAAGCAGGCGCAGCTGCCGGGCTTCCGCGAGCAGGCCACGATCGGTGGGCGCCAGGCCTGGCGGGTGCGGATCGGGCCGTATGCCGATCGCGCCCAGGCCGAATCCGTGCGCCTGCAGGCGGTCAAGGTCCGCAACGACGTCAACGCCCAGGTGGTGACCCTGGATGCGGCGCCGAGCAACGCCACCCCGGCCAGCGCTACGCCGGCTGCCGCCAGCAACGTCGCCGCCGTCGCGCCCGCCGCCCCGGCCAGGACCGAGGCGCTGCCGCCGGAGCCGGCCAAGCCGGTCGCCACCACCAAGCCGGCGACGCCGCCGGCGCCCAAGCCGGAACCGGCCAAGCCGGCTGCGACCAAGCCCGAACCCGCCAAGCCCGTGGCCACCCCTGCCACCACGGCGGCCGCCAAGCCGGCGCCGAGCGTGCCCGCCGCGCCTGCCGCTTCCGGCACCGGCTTCGCCGTGCAGCTGGGCGCGTTCGGCAAGGCCGAGGACGCCAATGCCCTGCGCGACAAGGTGCGCGCGGCCGGCTTCAGCGCCTTCGTCGAGCAGGTGCGCACCGACAAGGGCGCGCTGAACCGGGTGCGGGTCGGCCCGGTCGCCAACCGCGCCGATGCCGAGCAGTTGCGCGCCCAGGTGGCAGCCAAGGTCGGCATCAGCGGTATGGTACGTCCACATCCTTGATCGGGCTTCGGCCCATGGAGTAGCACGATGGTCCAGGGAAGGCAGGCGCGACGCGCGATCGGCGCGATGCAGCGGCTCGGCCGCGGGAGGCGCGCATGATCGACATGGTGCTGTTGACGGTGATCCTGGTCTCGGCCCTGCTCGGGGCCCTGCGCGGGTTCGTCGGCATCGTGGTCGGCACGCTGTCCTGGTTCCTGGCCGGCTGGGCCACGTTCCAGTTCGGCGGCAATGCCGGGCAGTGGCTGGCCAACGGGTCCCGGCCGAGCATGAGCTACTACCTGGGCGGCTACGCGCTGACCTTCGTGACGGTGATGGCGGTGGTCGGCATCACCGGCATGGTGATCCGCACCGCGGTGCGCTCGACCGCGCTGTCGGGCACCGACCGCGCGCTCGGCTTCGGCCTGGGTGCGGCGCGCGGCGGCTTCTTCGCCGCGGTGCTGGCGTTCCTGATGAGCTTCACCCCGCTGACCCGCGAGCCGGACTGGCAGCATTCCATGGTGCTGCCGGTGCTCAACCCGGGCGTGGGCTGGATGCGCGCGCAGATACCGGACTGGCACATGCCGCAGATGCCGCAGATGAATCTGTCGCAGATGCCGCAACTGAACGTGTCGCAGATGAATTTGGGCAACTTGCCCGCGGCAGGCGATAATGCCGCGCTGGGCAACGCCCTGCAGGCCAGTGGGCTGCAGGAGATGATGTCCAAGGCCCTGGGACGTCCCGGGGTGCGGTCCGCGCAGCCCGGGGGCGATCCGTCGCAACTGATGCCCGCGAACATCGATCCGGCGCAGGCGCGTCCGGCGCAATTCGACCCGGCACGGGTCGAACCCAACGGCCAGGCACGGCCACCTTCCCAATAGCGGCATCCCCGCCGCGGAGAGCGTTGACATGTGTGGCATCGTCGGAATCGTCGGCAACCAGAACGTGGCCGGGCAACTCTATGACGGCCTGGCCGTGCTGCAGCACCGCGGCCAGGACGCGGCGGGCATCGCCACCGCCGACGGCACCCGCCTGCGCGTGCAGAAGGCCAACGGGCTGGTCCGCGACGTCTTCGACGAGAAGCGCATGGCGGTGCTGGAAGGCCGCGTCGGCATCGCCCATTGCCGCTATCCGACCGCCGGCTCGGAAGGCATGGACGAGGCGCAGCCGTTCTACGTGAATTCGCCGTACGGCATCGCGCTGGCCCACAACGGCAACCTGGTCAATACCGAAGCCCTGCGCCAGCAGGTGTTCGAGGCCGATCGCCGCAACATCAACACCGATTCGGACAGCGAAGTGCTGCTGAACGTGTTCGCCTACGAGCTCGACGCGCAGCGCATGCTGACCCCGGAGGCGGCGATCCGCGCCGTGGCCGGCGTGCACCGCCGCTGCAAGGGCGGCTATGCGGTGGTCAGCGTGGTGCTGGGCCTGGGCCTGGTCGCGTTCCGCGACCCGCACGGCATCCGTCCGCTGGTGCTGGGCAAGCGCGAGAGCGTGGAGGGCGACGAGTACATCGTCGCCTCCGAGTCCTCGGCGCTGGACATCCTCGGCTTCACCCGCGTGCGCGACGTGCGCCCCGGCGAAGCGCTGGTGATCACCGGCCGCGGCGAGCTGTTCTCCGAGGTCTGCGCCTCGCCCACCGACCACACTCCGTGCATCTTCGAGTACGTGTACTTCGCGCGGCCGGACTCGATGATCGACAACGTCTCGGTGCACAAGGCGCGCATGCGCATGGGCATGAAGCTGGGCGAGAAGATCCTGCGCCTGCGCCCGGATCACGACATCGACACCATCATTCCGATCCCGGACACCTCGCGCGACGCCGCGCTGGAGATCTCCAACGTGCTCGGGGTGAAGTACCGCGAGGGCTTCGTCAAGAACCGCTACATCGGCCGCACCTTCATCATGCCGGGGCAGGGCGAGCGGGTGAAGTCGGTGCGCCGCAAGCTCAATCCGATCCACCTGGAATTCCGCAACCGCGTGGTGCTGCTGGTCGACGACTCGATCGTGCGCGGCACCACCAGTCGGCAGATCGTGCAGATGGCGCGCGACGCCGGCGCGCGCAAGGTGTACCTGGCCAGCGCGGCGCCGCCGGTGCGCTATCCCAACATCTACGGCATCGACATGCCGGCCGCCGACGAACTGGTCGCGCACGGCCGCAGCGAGCAGGAGATCCAGGAATTCCTCGGCTGCGACTGGCTGATCTACCAGGACCTGGAAGACCTGGAGACCGCGGTGCGCGAGGGCAACCCGGAACTGAAGGCGTTCGACTCCTCGTGCTTCAACGGCCAGTACACCACCGGCATCGAACCGGGCTATTTCGAGCGGATCATGCAGCTGCGCTCGGACGAGGCCAAGCGCAAGCGCCGTGCCTGAGTCACGCCGCCGCCGCGCCCGGGCGCGGCGCATGCTCGCGCTGGCGGGTCTGGCGGCGCTGTGCGGCGGCTGCACTGCTGACGACGCCACGCGGCCGGTGCAGGCGCTGGACGATCCGCGCCTGCGCGACGGCAGTGTGCCGAGTGCGCAGTTGACCATGCTGCAGCTGTACATGGCCCCGGACCAGCTGGCGGTGCTGCAGCCGGGCTACCGCGCACCGTTGGCGATCGCCGGCGCGCAGCGCATCGGCGAGGACCTGCTGCTCCTGCGCCTGCGTGCGCAGGGCTCCTCCGACGACGTGCGCGCCGATGCGCCGCAGTGGGGGTATGCCGTCGATTGCCGGGATGGCACGGCGCGCCTGCTTGCCGCCGGCATCGGCGTCGACGCCGGCTGGCCGTCGGGCGCACCGCTGGCGAGCATCCCCGAACCGCCCGCGGCCGACCGCCGCAGCGCCTTCGCCCTGGCCTGCGCGCATCGCGTGGACTGCGTGTTCAAGGTGCCCGGCAACCGCTGCGAGCAGGCCCAGCGCACCTGGCTGGAACGGCGCCAGGCGGCAGCGCATCCGCAGGCGGCGCCGTGAACGGCGACCTGTACCAGGCCGCGCGCGCCTGCCTGGACGCCGCCGACCCCGACGACAAGGTCGCGCTGACCCAGCGCCATGCCGCGGCCTGGCGCGACGGCGCGCTCGCGGTGCCGGCCGCGGCGCCGCCGCCCGAGCCGATCCGCATGCCGGGGCGGCCACCGCGACCGCTGCTGGTGCATCCGCGCGAGCTGCCGCGACGCGGCCTCGGCAGTGCCGAGGGCCGTGCGGCGTTCATCCACGCCATCGCCCACATCGAACTCAACGCCATCGACCTGGCCTGGGACGCGGTCTACCGCTTCCGCGGCCTGCCGCCGGCGTTCTACGCCGACTGGGTGGCGGTGGCGGACGACGAATCGCGCCATTTCGTGCTGCTGCGCGACCGCCTGCGCGCGCTGGGCCATGCCTACGGCGATTTCGCCGCGCACAACGGCCTGTGGGAGATGTGCGAGAAGACCGCCCACGACGGCCTGGCGCGGATGGCGCTGGTGCCGCGCGTGCTGGAGGCGCGCGGCCTGGACGTGACCCCGGGCATGATCGCCAAGCTGCGCGCGCTCGGCGACGACGCCACCGCCGATATCCTGGACATCATCCTGCGCGAGGAAGTGGCGCACGTGGCCGCCGGCTCGCGCTGGTACCGCTGGTACTGCGCGCAGGCCGGGATCGAGCCGCGCGCCCGCTTCGCGGCGCTGCTGCGCGAGTACGCCGGCGGCTACCTGCACGGCCCGTTCAACCTGCAGGCGCGCCTGCTGGCCGGGTTCGACGAGGACGAATTGCTGGCGCTGCAGCAGCAGGCCGGCTGAGGCGGGGTCCTCCTGCGGCATGGCGCCCGGGTCGCGTCAACGCGCAGGCGGCGGCATGAACGCCCTTGCGTGCGTTCTGTGACGCCTATCTCCGAGCGGAGACCCCGCTGCATTTGTTGCTTGCGCTGAACGGTGGCTGAGCGGCTAATCGAACTCCCCCGCGCGGCTTCCCCCGTCTCCGGCCGCGCGCGGGGCGACGTTCGTCCCTACTCACCACCCAGGAGTCCGACATGAAGTCGATGTGCAGCCTTACCGCGATGCTTGCCCTGTGTGTCGCCGGTTCCGCCTCCGCAGCCGGAACGCCCCTGTTCCAGAGCAGCCAGTACGTCTCCAAGTCCATCGCCGGCGAGCCGGCGCTGAGCCGCCTGCTGGCCAATCCCGCCACCGGCGCGGTGCAGCGGGTCGGCGTGAACGCCGCCGCGGTCACCGCCGGACAGAAGCAACTCGAGCTGGACCTGCTGGGCCAGCGCATCACCGCCACGCAGTTGAAGACCGAGCAATTGGAAGGCGGCAACAGCATCTGGTACGGCAATCTCGGCAATGCCGCGGTGGCGCGGACCCGTGCGCTGTCCGGCCTGGATCCGCTGAACTCGGCGATCCTGGTGCGCAGCGGCGACACCATCACCGGCAGCATCCGCAGCAACGGCACCCTGTTCCACCTGCGTCCGATCGCCGGTGGCGGTCATGTGCTGGTGGAGGTCGACGAACGCCGCATGCCGGCCGAACATCCGGCCGACTACGCGTTGCTGCCGACCGTGCAGATGCCGCAGTCGGTGATCGACGAACGCGTGACCGCCGCCGGTGCCTCGTCCGGCTCGCCCGCGACCATCCGCGTGCTGGTGGTGGCGACCAACAAGGCGGTGACCAGCTACGGCGGCAACATGCAGTCGCTGGTGCAACTGGCGGTGGCCGAGTCCAACCAGGGCTACACCAACAGCAACGTCGGCATCACCATGCAGCTGGCCGGCTACGAGACCACCAACTACACCGAGTCCGGCGACTTCAACACCGACCTGACCCGCTTCCGCGGCACCAGCGACGGCTACATGGACAGCATCCATACCTCGCGCAACAACACCGCGGCCGACGTCGGCGTGCTGATCATCGACAACTCCGCCTATTGCGGCCTCGCCTCCGGCATCGGTTCCACCGCCGCCACCGCGTTCGCGGCGGTGTACTGGGATTGCGCCACCGGCTACTACAGCTTCGCCCACGAGATCGGCCACCTGCAGAGCGCGCGCCACGACGTGGCCACCGACTCCAGCACCTCGCCGTACGCCTACGGCCACGGCTATCGCTACGGCAACAGCTGGCGCACGATCATGGCCTACAACTGCACCAGCAGCTGCCCGCGGCTGAACTACTGGTCCAACCCGAACGTGTCCTACAACGGCGTGCCGATGGGCAATGCCAGCACCGCCGACAACCAGCGCGTGCTGGTCAACACCAAGGCGACGGTGGCCGGGTTCCGCTGAGTCGGCCCGCGCGTGGCGCAGGCCGCGTGCCTGCGCCACGCGCGGCGAAGACGGCCGGAGCGGGCGCGGCGGCGTCCGCTTCGGCTATGCTGGGAAGCGGTACCGGCGCGGCCGGTGCCGACCGACTTCCTGGGATCGACGATGTTCAAGCGCATGCGACTGCCGGCCGCGCTGCTGCTGGCGATGCTGAGCGCGGGCTGCGGCCCCGCTCCCGACCGGCAGACCGATACCCCGTCGCCGGCCGCCAAGACTGACGCACCGCGGGCGACCCCGCCGGCCGCGCCGGCCGACACCTTCGACGGAAACCGCGCGATGGACGTATTGCAGGCGCGCCTGTCGGCCGATCATGCCTATCCCGATCTGCAGTGCCTGGGCTACGCCGTCGAGGACGGCGAGGGCGCCGCCTCCCCGGCAGCGTCTGCAGCGGCCGCACCCGAGGCCGCCGCGCCGGCGGCGATCGAGATCGCCGTACGCGAGAAGCACGGCGACGGCTGCCCGGGCGACCCGCAGACCGAGCCGGTCCGCGACCGCTTCCGTGTCGAGCGCTCCGGTGCGATCCAGTGGTACGACGTGGTCGACGGCGACTTCGTCGAATACGCGCAATGGCGGCAGCAGCAAGCCGGTGGCGGCTTGCCCTGACAGGCGGATTTTCGCACCGCGCCGCGCGCGTGGTCGCGGCGCTGCGCGGCCAGGAAACGCGGGTGGAGGACGGTGGCCCGGATGTGGGCGGTGTCGACGTCGCGGCCCGGATCGTCAGGCCTGATTGCGGACTGCCCTGAGGTGGGCGGAGACGACCCGGTGCGCTGGGATGCCGTCATCGGCGGCCCTGCGGAATCCGGGGCCGAAGCGCTATTCGGCGCCGTCCTGCAGCCGCGCCGCGGTCGCAGGGAAATGCGTTGCCGCGAAGTGCCGGGTGCGCATCGCCGGGCTGCCCGCGGCCGCGCCGGACGCTGGCGCTAGAGCTGTTGCAGTTGGCAGCCCTGCGCGTCCACGCGCAGCACCGAACCCTGTTCGTACCAGTCGCCGAGTACGATGCGGGTGCAGGCGCGGCCCTCCACGTCCAGCGCATGCACCGCCGGCCGGTGGGTGTGGCCATGGATCATCCGCGCCACGCCGTAGCGGGCGAAGGTGGCGGCGACCTCGGCCGGCGCCACGTCGGTGACGGTTTCGAACTGCGCGCTGTCGTCCTGTTTCAACTCGGCCTGGCGCGCCTGGCTGGCGGCGCGCGCCTGTTGCGCGTAGGCGATGCGCGCGGCCAGCGGCTGCGCCAGGAACTGCTGCTGGAAGGCCGGGTCGCGGGTCTGCGCGCGAAACGCCTGGTAGGCGGTGTCGTCGGTGCACAGCAGGTCGCCGTGCAGCAGCAGGGTCGGCTCGCCGTACAGATCGATCACGCAGGGATCGGGCAGCAGGCGCAGGCCGGCGCGCCGCGCGTAGTCGGCGCCGAGCAGGAAATCGCGGTTGCCGTGCATGAAGAACACCGGCACCCCGGCCTCGTGCAGCGCGAGCAGCTCCACCGCCACCGCATCGGCCGCCTCGGACGGCGTGTCGTCGCCGATCCAGGCCTCGAACAGGTCGCCGAGGATGTACAACGCCTCGGCCTGCCGCGCCTGCCCGCGCAGGAAGTCGAGAAACAGCGCGGTGATCGCCGGCCGTGCCGGGTCCAGATGCAGGTCGGAGATGAACAGCGTGGTCATTCGGCCATTGTAGTACTGCCTGGAATGGAGAAACGGGAATCGGGAATGGCAAAAGCCCTCGCCGTTCCTATTCCCTATTCCCGACTCCCCATTCCCGGCCTTATATCAACCACAACGACACGCCCGCCAACAACGTGCCGATGCCGGTGGCGGCGAGCACGTCGCTGGGGTAGTGCAGGCCCAGCACCACCCGCGACAGCGCCACGCAGGCGATGAAGGGCACCAGCAGGGGCGCCAGCCAGGGGTAGTAGGCCAGGGCGACGATGCCGAAGGACACCGCGTGCAGGGTGTGGCCGGAGGGGAAGCTGAACTCGTCCAGCGGCGCCACCCAGGCGCGGATGCGCATATCGGCGGCGTATGGACGCGGGCGGCGGGTCCAGCGCTTCAGACCCTTGTACAGGCTCAGCGCGACCACGCCGGTGGCGGCCATGTGCGCGGAGGCGAACACGCCGTCCATGCCGTCGCACAGCACCAGCAGGGTCATCAGCGCGTACCAGAACACGCCGTCGCCGAGGCGGCTGATCACCGCGAAGAAGCGTCGCACCGAGCGCCGCCGGCACCAGTGGTTGGCGCGCCGGCACCAGCGGGTCTCGTGCCCGCGCAGGATCTCAAGCCGCGTCGACATGCGTCCTCCGGGTGTCCGCCAGTTGGTTGAGCAGGGCATCGAAATCGGCCACCACGCGCTCCGGGCGCAGTTGCTGCATCGACGCGCAGGCCGCCTCGCCGAGACGCTGGCGCAGCGCGTCGTCGCTGCCCAGGCGCAGCGCGGCGGCGATGAAGGCCTCGTCGTCGGCCACCGCCGCACCATTGATGCCGTCGCGCAGGTATTCGCGTGCCGCGCCGTAGTCGAAGGCGACGGTGGCCACGCCACTGGCCATCGCTTCCAGGGTCACGTTGCCGAAGGTCTCGCTGCGGCTGGGGAACAGGAACAGGTCGCCGCTGGCGAAATGCCGCGCCAGCGCGTCGCCGCGCTGGATGCCGCAGAAAATGAAGTCGGGATTTTCCTGCGCCAGGCGCTCGCGCAGCGGGCCGTCGCCGACCCAGACGAAGCGCGCCCGCGGACGCTGCTGCTGCAACTGGCGGAACGCGCGCACCGCCAGCGGCAGGTTCTTCTCCGAGGCGATGCGGCCCACGTAGAGCACCGCGCAGTCGTCGTCCTGCAGGCCCCACTGCGCGCGCAACTGCGGATCGCGGCGCTGCGGCTCGAACTGCTTGCTGTCCACCGCGCGCGCCAGCAGGCGCACCCGCTCGAAACCCTGGGTGGCGAGGAAGTCGCGCAGTTCGCGGGTCGGCACCAGGGTCGCCTGGGCCTGGTTGTGGAAGCGCCGCATCCAGCGCAGCGCGGTCGACTGCAGCCAGGCCGCGCCGTACTGCGGCAGGTACTCGTCGAAGCGGGTGTGGAAGCCGGTGGCGATCGGAATGCCCAGGCGCCGCGCGCTGCGCAGCGCCGACCAGCCCAGCGGGCCCTCGGTGGCGATGTACACCGCATCCGGCGGCGCCGCCTGCCACAGCTTGGTCAGGCGCCGCGGCGCGGGCAGGCCGAATTTCAATCCGGGGTAGCGCGGCAGCGCCGCACCGCGCACCAGCCGCAGATCCGCCGGGTCGGCGTCGCCGGCCTGGCGCGGACGCACCACGTCGACCGTATGGCCGCGCGCGCGCAGCCCCAGTTCCAGCCCCTGCACGGTCAGCGCGACGCCGTTGACCTCAGGGGGATACGTCTCGGTGACGATCGCGTAGCGCATGCGGGGGCTCCGGTTTGACTAAGCCTCGCGCAATGCAGTGAAGCGAACATGTCCAGCGCATGTAGGAACGATGACGCTAAAAGCCGGGATTGGGGATTCGGGATTGGGGATTCGGGGTTTTTCGCAAGTGCGTCGCCGTGCCGCTTTTCTGTGGGAGGGGCTTCAGCCCCGACGCGGTATCGGTAAGGCGTCGGGGCTGAAGCCCCTCCCACAAAAAAGCCGCGGTGTCGCGGCTTCACGAGGGGCGGGTTTTCTTTCAAAAACCGGCACTTTTCTCATCAAATCGCTTGACTACGATTTGACCGCGGACAGCATGCTGCCGTCCCGAATCCCGAATCCCGAATCCCGAATCCCGAATCCCGAATCCCGAATCCCGAATCCCGAATCCCGAATCCCGGCTTTCAAGCGACAAATGGGCGGAAATTGATCCCCAACCCCGCCATGCCCTCGACCTCGCCGATCAGGTCGGCACGCTGCAACGGCCGCGACTCGATCCACGGCTGCGACAGGATCAGGTGCAGGTTGGCGCCGTCGGCCTTCAGTTCCAGCGCCGGGATCGGGTCGGCCTCGTGCGCGCGGTGCAGCAGCACCGCCAGGCGCAGCAGCGCGGCCTTGCGCTTGGCGTTGAGCAACAGGCGGTCGGGCAGCGCGTCGAACGCGGTCTTGGAGACGTTGCGGCGGTGCGTGCGCACCAGCGTGGCCAACACCTGCTGCTCCTGCCGCGAGAAGCCGGCAATGTCCGAGTGCTCCAGCACGTAGGCGCCGTGCACGTGGTACTGGCTGTGCGCGATGGCCTGGCCGAGTTCGTGCAGGCGCGCGGCCCAGCCGAGCATGCGCGCGTCGTCGGCATCCAGCGCCCAGTCGCCGGCGACCTGCTCGAACAGCGCCATTGCGGTGTGCTCCACGCGTGCGGCCTGCGCTTCGTCGATGCCGTAGCGCTGGGTCAGCGCGGCGATCGCGGTTTCGCGCGGATCGTTCTCGCCGCCGCGGCCGAGCATGTCGTAGAGGATGCCTTCGCGCATGGCCGCCTTGCTCACCATCAGCCGTTGCAGGCCCAGGGCCTGGAATGCCGCCTCCAGCACCAGCACGCCGCCGGCGATGATCGGCCGGCGGTCGGCGGACAGGCCGGGCAGGTCGATGTCCTCGATGCGCTTGGCCAGCAGCAGGCGGTCGCGCAACTGCGGCAGCGCCTCGGCGGTGATCGCGCCCTTGGTCAGCTTCATCGCCGCGCAGATCTCGCCGATCGCCTTGTGCGTGCCGGACGAGCCCAGCGCCTCGTGCCAGCCCAGCGCACGGTACTGCCCGGCGAACTGCTGGAACTCGGCGCCGATCTCGGTCAGCGCGTCCTTCCACTTCTTCTTGGACAGCTTGCCGCCCGGGAAGAAGCGCCGCGTGCTGGCGATGCAGCCGGCCTGCAGGCTCTCGCGTTCCAGGGTCTGGAAGCCGCTGCCGATGATGAATTCGGTGGAGCCGCCGCCGATGTCGATCACCAGGCGGCGTTCGTCCGGCTTGGGCGGCTGCGCATGGGCCACGCCCAGGTAGATCAGGCGCGCTTCCTCGCGGCCGCTGACCACTTCGATCGGATGGCCGAGCGCGGTTTCGCCGGGAATCAGGAAGGTCTGCGGCGAGCGCAGCTGGCGCACGGTGTTGGTGGCCAGCGCGCGCACCCGCAGCGAGGGCAGGTCGCGGAGGCGCTGGCCGAAGCGTGCCAGGCATTCCAGCGCGCGCTGTCGCGCCTCGGTGGACAGTCCGCCCTTGTTGTCCAGGCCGTCGGCCATGCGCACGGTCTCGCGCAGGCGGTCCACCACCCGCAACTGCCCGAGCTGGTAGCGGGCGATGACCATGTGGAAGCTGTTGGAACCCAGGTCGATGGCGGCCAGCAGGTCGCCGTCGCGCAGCGGCGGATGAGTGGGGGAGGTGGCAGGCATGGCGGAATGGTAGCCGATGCGCGGCGCGCGCCGTTGGCGCTGCGCCGCGGTGTGCTCAGAGCCCGTCGAGCAGGGCCAGCTGCGCCGAATGCGGCGGCTGGTCCTGGCCCGGGGCCAGCTTGCGGTAGTTGCCGTCGGCGTCCAGTTCCCAGGCGTTGAGATTGTCGGCCAGGTAGTTCTGCAGCACCTCGCGGTGGATGCGCTTGACCAGGTCCGGATCCAGGATAGGGAAGCCGGTCTCCACGCGCCGCAGCAGGTTGCGTTCCAGCCAGTCGGCGCTGGCGCAGAACAGTTCCGGCGCACCGTCGTTGCCGAACCAGTAGACCCGGCTGTGCTCGAGGAAGCGGCCGACGATCGAGCGCACCCGGATGTTGTCGGACACGCCCGGCACGCCCGGGCGCAGGGTGCAGGCGCCGCGCACGATCAGGTCGATCTTGACCCCGGCCTGCGAGGCCGCGTACAGCGCGCGGATCACCTGCGGCTCGTTGAGCGCGTTCATCTTGGCGATGATGCGGCCCGGGCGGCCGGCATGCGCCAGCTTGGTCTCGCGCTCGATCCGGTGCAGCACGCCCGGGTGCAGGGTGAAGGGCGATTGCAGCAGGCGCTTGAGGCGGATCTTCGGCGCCAGCCCGGACAACTGCTGGAACAGCAGGTGCACGTCGTTGCCGATGTCCACGTCGGAGGTGATCAGGCTGAGGTCGGTGTAGGCGCGCGCGGTGCCGCTGTGGTAGTTGCCGGTGCCCAGGTGCACGTAGCGGCGCAGCTTGCGGCCCTCGCGGCGCACGATCAGCAGCATCTTGGCGTGGGTCTTGTAGCCGACCACGCCGTACACCACCTGCACGCCGGCTTCCTGCAGGCGGTCGGCCAGGCCCAGGTTGGCCTCTTCATCGAAGCGCGCGCGCAGTTCCACCACCACGGTGACGTCCTTGCCGTTGCGCGCGGCCAGCACCAGCGCATCGACGATCGCCGAGTCCTTGCCGGTGCGGTACAGGGTCTGCTTGATCGCCAGCACGTTGGGGTCGATCGCGGCCTGCTTGATCAGGTCCAGCACCGCGGTGAAGGCGTCGAACGGGTGGTGCAGCAACACGTCGCCGGCGGCGGCGATCTCGAAGATGCCTTCGCTGTCGCGCAGGGTGCGCGGATTCATCGGCGGATACTTCAGGTCCGGGCGCTGCACCAGGTCGTAGACCTGGTTGACCCGGCTCAGGTTGACCGGGCCGTTGATCCGGTAGACCGCGTTTTCCGGCAGTTCGAAGTTCTGCAGCAGGGTGCGCACGATCGACTTCGGGCAGTCCTCGGCGATTTCCAGTCGCACCGCCGGCCGGTAGCCGCGGTTGACCAGTTCGTCGCGCAGCGCCAGCGCCAGGTTCTCCACTTCCTCCTCGTCCACCACCAGTTCCGAGTTGCGGGTGACGCGGAACTGGTAGGAACCCATCACCTCCATGCCCGGGAACAGCTCGTCGACGAAGGTGGACAGTACCGAGGACAGGAACACGAAGCTCTGGCCGCCCTCGGCCAGGCTTTCCGGCAACTGGATGATGCGCGGCAGCGAGCGCGGCGCGCGCACGATCGCCAGGTGGCCGACGCGGCCGAACGCGTCGGTGCCCTTGAGCACCACCACGATGTTCAGCGACTTGTTGAGGATCTTCGGGAACGGATGCGCAGGATCCAGGCCCAGCGGCGACAGCACCGGCATGATCTCGTTGCGGAAGTAGGCGCGCAGCCAGCGCTTCTGCCGCGCGTTCCAGGAATGCCGGCCGAGCACGCCGATGCCGGCGTCCTTCAGCGCCGGGCGCAGCACCTCGTTCCAGCAGCGGTACTGCTGGTCGACCAGTTGCGCGGCGCGGTCGTGGATCGAGGTGAGGATGGCGTTGGGGCTCATCCCGTCCGGTGCCGGCGGCAGCCCGAATTCCTGCGCGTGGCGCACGGTGGCGGCGCGGATCTCGAAGAACTCGTCGAGGTTGGTGCAGGAGATGCACAGGAAACGCAGCCGCTCCAGCAACGGCACCTGCGGATCCTGCGCCTGCGCCAGCACCCGGAAGTTGAAGTCCAGTTGCGACAGCTCGCGGTTGATGTACAGCGCGGGGTCGCGCAGCGGGTCGCTGGGAATGTCCGGGGGCGGCGTGGGCGGCAGGATCCGCAGGTGCC
>NZ_NSGT01000129.1:0-1651 GCF_009192905.1 Xanthomonas sp. LMG 12459 | reverse complement strand
GAATTTTATATCCATATATCACCACGACATTCTAGAATTTCTCGAAAATCTGCTCCGTGCATGCCGTATACACCACTTTGCACTCGGCCTCTGGAGTTGATTTATTAGCTTCCATGCAATCCGTCTCGACTATTCTACTCGCCTCAGGAATTGAGCTAGCACCAACAAATCTAACTCGCCCAGTGGCAAAAGGTTGACCTTCAATGTGCGGCTCTGCTATTGCCACGCATTGATTATGATATCTAAATGCAACCTTGCAATTCGTTAATCCACGAGAACCACAGCGTCTCAGCGCGTCCGCCTCAGCCTCCACCTTCGATAACTTACCCGTAGTGACTCCATAGATAGTGGCAGAATCTGTTGAGCCCTGTGCGATAGCTCCCCAAGTCGTAATCCATTTCCCAGATGGTTGCGGCGCTACTGATTGTTGTTGATAGTAGCCTGCTGGAATCGGCGTACAGGAAGCTATCGCGCCATTAGCCTGAGCAGGCAACTGACCAGGTGGACACCCATTCTCCGCGTATACAGCACCTGTGTAAAAACAGACTGCAAGGAAGATGAATGATTTAAACCTCATATCCACCTCATTCCAATCTAAATAAATTGACTACTATCTCGCTTTGAATTGCCTCTAGCACCACTCCCTTCAGAGACCGATGATTGCAGCGATATAGTGTACAACAGGCACGCAGAAAGCAATCCAAGCTTCTTCATGGCGCACCCTCCTGCGTTTGGCGCCCCTCTTTAGCGCCCACAAAATTCTAGAATTTTTCGAATATCTGCTTAGTACAGGCTTGATAAACCACCTTGCAGTCAACCCCGAGCACTGAACTGTTAGTTTTTTTACAGTCAGTCTGAGCGATTTTCGTCGCTTCTGGAATCGATACGGCCCTAGCAAAGCTAACCCGCCCTGCACTTATCGGCAATCCGTTCGTTTGCGGCTCAGCAATTGCAGCACATTGGTTGTGATAACTAATAAAGACTCGGCAGTCTTTTTCCCCATGGGAAGCGCAGCGCCTGAGCGCATCTGCCTCGGCTTCAGGCTTAGATAGCTTGCCCGTAGTTACTCCATAGTTTGTCGTATCGTCTATTGATCCCATAGCGATAGCTCCCCATGTCGTGATCCACTTGCCCGAAGGCCGTGATACGGGAGCCTGCTGTTGGTAGTAGCCAGGTGGAACTGGCGTACATGAATTCATTGCGCCATTGGCCTGTGCCGGGAGTTGCCCTGGCGGGCATCCATTCTCTGCATATGCTGAACCTATGAAGAAGAAAATGGCGAAGGGAAATGACAGCTTGAATTTCATGTGCATCTCGTCGCTAAGTGAATCGGCTGCTATTGCTGTTGGCATTGCCCCTGGCACCACTACCCTCAGAGGATTGCACTGCATTTTGTAGCCCCGACGATGAGTTCCCGTGCCTAGGTAGAGAGCCATTGTTCGATGCAGCAGATGTATCGTTGCCACGCTGCGGCGGCGTATAAGACCCCGGCGGCTGCCCCTGCGGTCCAGGCGAAGACGCTGCACCACCGGCGAACGCCGAGAAGTGCATGAAGGACGCCATGCTGCCTTGCCACAGCGCGGCAGCCATCGGCGGCACTGAGACGATGAGCAAGGTCATCAGGAGCCCGATCCCTCCCTGCTGCAGCGCC
>NZ_NSGT01000128.1:0-2069 GCF_009192905.1 Xanthomonas sp. LMG 12459 | reverse complement strand
GAATTTTATATCCATATATCATCACGATGCATCCTACACGCCAGAAAATTCCGTTTCATGACTGGTTTGAACAATAGATGGGAACTACTCAGCACTAGAACTTCTCGAATATCTGCTCAGTGCAGGCTGTATAAATAATCTCGCACACGGCCTTCGGGGTTGATCTATTATTTTTTTTGCAGTCGCTCAAAGCACGACTACTGGCTTCCGGAATAGTTGCTGAACCAGCAAAACTAAGTCGACCATCACTGTAGGGGCTCCCGTCAATATGGGGTTCAGCAACCGCCGCACATTGGTTGTGATACTTCAATACAATTTTGCAATTTTTTAATCCACGAGAACCGCAGCGCATTAGTGCATCTGCCTGCGCCTCTGCCTCAGACAATTTCCCTTTGGTGACACCGAAAGTTGTAGCGGAATCAGTATAGCCCATTGCAATCGCCCCCCAGGTTTTAACCCACTTTCCGGAGGGGCGAGGCGGAGGTGCTTCTCGTTGATAGTAACCGGAAGGGATCGGAGTACAGGAAGTTATCGCTCCATTTGCCTGCGCAGGCAACTGACCAGGCGGGCATCCGTTTTCAGCGAACACTATATTTGCCGCAAAAGAAAGAGCAAAAAAAAGATAAAAATTAAATTTCATATGATCGAAATCTAGATAATTTGAGTTTTATCCCTATTGGCATTGCCTCTGGCACCACTGCCTTGGGAGTTAGTGTCTACCTGTGCTGTGCTAGACGTGACACGTCCAGCTGAAGTCGGTGCGGCGCTATTCACCGAAGCAGATGTGTTGCTATCCGCCCGAGGCGGCACATACGACCCCGGCGGCTGCCCCTGCGGTCCAGGCGAAGACGCTGCACCACCGGCGAACGCCGAGAAGTGCATGAAGGACGCCATGCTGCCTTGCCACAGCGCGGCAGCCATCGGCGGCACTGACACGATCAGCAAGGTCATGAGCAATCCAATCCCTCCCTGCTGCAGCGCCTGCGACGACAAGCCTTCCGCATTGCCCAGCGGGATGAGCTTCATCGCCCAGTAGGCCCCCGCCACCTTCACCGTGAACTTCAGGACCATCGCCGATACCACTGACAGCATGGCCATCGAGAACAGCGTTCCCAACACATAGTACAACCACTTCTTGAACAGGTCCTTGGTCTGCTCGAACATCAAAAAGAAGATGAAGATCGGCCCGATGCCGATCAGGAAGGCCAGAGTGAACTTGAACAGCAACAACATCGCACCGGCGACCATGGGCGGACCGGCCGTGCCGAATCCAGCCAACAGGATCGCTCGGCTCTTCTGATCGATCGACTCCGGATCGTTGGCGTTCACCTTCACCGCATCCAGGGCCGCCATCGCAAGCTGGGTGTACTCCAGATTCTGGTCGATCGCATCGGCTGCGCTGGAATTATCGTCGCCCGTGAACAAACCGTGGATCTCCTTGTCCAGGTTGTCGGTCATCGTCTTGTGCAACATGGCGCCGTTGGCGCCGACGGTGGAGGCAATCATCAGGATCACCGCGACCTTGGCCGCCTTGACCATCGTCGCCATCGCCGATTCGCGCGACTGCCCGGTGGCGATGCGATAGCCCTGGATCAGCACCCAGAACATCGTCGCCGTCAGCGCAATCACACTCACCCAGTTCATCGCACGCCGCGTCAACTCCAGACCGAAGGTCGCGATCTCGTTGGTGAAGTAGTTGTTCACCAATCTGAAGAACAGGAAGTCGCCCAGGTTGGCGTCCGCCAGCGGCTGCACCCAGTGCGTCGCAGTGTCGAAAAGTCCGTTCATGCTGCCTGTCTATCCGGTGTCTGGTGATGAATGTGGGCTGCTACGCGGTCAGTTCTGCAGCGCGCCAGCCAGCACGCCGGCCTGCACGACCTGCCCCAGCAGGTCGTCCTTGTTGCCATTCAGGGCGCGCCGCGCGAGCCGCGACTGGTCGTCCTTGAGCGCCACGATGTAGGAGTCGTAAGCCTTCATCTGCGCATTCCAGTAGTCCAGGTCCATGGCATTCTGCGCCGCGAAGCGGCGGACTTCGTTATCGTTGGCGGCCAGCGCGCCTTGGCTCGACC
>NZ_NSGT01000127.1:0-7760 GCF_009192905.1 Xanthomonas sp. LMG 12459 | reverse complement strand
GCCCCGGATCGGACACGCGCTCCCCCGGCCTCGATTCTCCCGCTTCCCCACAAGTCCCCGGCCAGCGGCGGCCCCACACCGTATCCTAGTGCGCCCTCGATCCCGGTAGCCGCATGGCCCTCACCGCCACCCTCCGCAAGGCGGAGCTGCAGATTTCCGACATGGACCGCGGCTACTACGCCGCCCATTCCCTGACCCTGGCGCAACACCCGTCCGAGACCGATCAGCGGCTGATGGCGCGCCTGCTGACCTTCGCCCTGTACGCCGAGGAGCGCCTGCTGTTCGGCAAGGGCCTGAGCAGCGACGACGAACCCGACCTGTGGCGGATGGACTACACCGGCGCGATCGAGCAATGGATCGAGGTCGGCCAGCCCGACGAGTCGCGGGTACGCAAGGCCTGCGGCCGGGCGCGCTCGGTGGTGGTGGCCAACTATGGCGGCCGCGCCGCGGACATCTGGTGGGACAAGAACGCGTCCGCGCTGATCAAGCTCAAGCCGGTACAGGTGATCGACCTGCCGGCCGACGCCGTCGCTGCGGCGGCCGAGCTGATCCAGCGCAGCATGCGCTTCGACGTGGTGATCCAGGACGGCGAGGTGCAGTGGCTGGGCGACAGCGGCAGCTTCGCCTTCACCCCCACGGTGCGCAAAGCCGCGGCATGAGCGCCGGGACCGCCCCCCTCCGCACCGATGTCGTGGTACTCGGCGCCGGCGCCGCCGGGCTGATGTGCGCGATCGCCGCCGGCCAGCGCGGGCGCCGGGTGCGGGTGATCGACCATGCCAACAAAGTCGGCAAGAAGATCCTGATGTCCGGCGGCGGCCGCTGCAACTTCACCAATACCGGTACCGGGCCGGGCAACTTCCTGTCGGCCAATCCGCACTTCTGCAAGTCGGCGCTGGCCCGCTACCGCCCCACCGACTTCATCGACCTGGTCGAGCGCCACGGCATCGCCTATCACGAGAAGGAACTGGGCCAGCTGTTCTGCGACATCTCCTCCAAGCAGATCGTGCGCATGCTGGTGGACGAGTGCGCCGCGGCGGGGGTGACGGTGCGCACCGACTGCAGCGTGCGCGCGGTGGAACGCGGCAGCGAGGGGTTCCGCCTGGACACCGACGATGGCCCGGTGCATGCGGCCTCGCTGGTGGTGGCGACCGGCGGCCTGTCCATCCCCAGCCTCGGCGCCAGCGGCTTCGGCTACGAGTTGGCGCGGCAATTCGGCCACGCGGTGCTGCCGACCCGCGCCGGGCTGGTGCCACTGACCCTGAGCGGCAAGCACCAGGAACGCCTGCACGACCTGTCCGGCCTGGCGCTGCCGGTGGAGGCCAGTTGCAACGGTGCGCGCTTCCGCAACTTCATGCTGATCACCCACCGCGGCGTCAGCGGCCCGGCGATCCTGCAGATCTCCTCGTACTGGCAACCGGGCGACGACCTGCGCCTGGACCTGTTGCCGGGGCAGGACGCGGCGACCTGGCTGCGCGAACAGAAACGCCTGCGCGGCGCCGCCGAGTTGCGCACGGTACTCGGCGAGGCACTGCCGCGCCGCTTCGCACAACGCCTGTGCGAGGTGTGGCTGCCGGACAAGCCGGTGCGCCAGCTGGACGAGCCACAGCTGCGCGCCGCCGCCGAGCTGCTCGGCGCCTGGCCGCTGGTGGCCAGCGGCACCGAGGGCTACCGCACCGCCGAAGTCACCCTGGGCGGGGTGGACACCGACCAGGTATCGTCCTCGACCATGGAATCGCGGCGCGTGCCCGGCCTGTACTTCGTTGGCGAAGTGCTCGACGTCACCGGCTGGCTGGGCGGCTACAACTTCCAGTGGGCCTGGGCCTCGGGCCATGCGGCTGGTTTGGCGGCCTAGCGGCCGGGAATGGGGAATCGGGAATGGGGACTCGAAACACCGCTCGTTGCGCGCGCGTCTCGGTCCACCCGCGAACGTGCAGACACGGCAGTCCGCTCTTGCGACTCCCCATTCCCGATTCCCCATTCCCGAACAACATGGACGCGACCGCGGGCATCGTGTATTAAACCCCGTCCCCGGGAGGCTTCATGCACACAGGCAAAGACATCACCCTCCGCCTGATGATCGTCGACGACAGCGGCGAAGACGCCGAGGCGATCGTCAGCAGCCTGCGCAACAGCGGCATCGCGGTGCGCCCGTCGCGGCCGCAGCACGCCGAGGAGTTGTCGGCGATGCTGACCGCGCAGCCGATCGACCTGGTGCTCAGCGCACAGGCGCAGTCGATCCCGCTGCCGCAGGTGCTGCAACGGGTCGCCGCCAGCGGCAAGGACATCCCGGTCATCGTGCTGGCCGAGCGCATCGACGAACAGGAATGGCTGGAGGCCGTGGCCGGCGGCGCGCGCGCGATCGCGCTGCGGCAGCGGCCCGAGCACTTGCTGGCGGTGGTCCGCACCACCTGGGCCGACCTGCAGGCGCGGCGCGGCCTGCGCCGGATCGAGGCGCAGATGCGCGAGACCGAGCGCCGCTGCGACGCGCTGATCGCCTCCTCGCGCGATCCGATCGCCTACATCCACGAGGGCATGCACATCCGCGCCAACGACGCCTACCTGGAGATGTTCGGGTTCGAGTCGTTCGACGACGTCGAAGGCGTGTCGCTGCTGGACATGGTCGCCCCGCAACACGTAGAAGGTTTCAAGCAGTTGCTGAAGTCGCTGAGCAAGGGCGAGCCGCCGCCGGCGCAGTACCAGGTGGACGCGCGTACCCTGGAAGGCGACAGCTTTCCGGCGACGATGGAATTCGCCACCGCCAGCTACGAGGGCGAGGCCTGCGTGCAGGTGGTGTTCCGCCGCCGCGAGGAGTTCGACCCGGAACTGGCGCGCGAGGTCGAGGACCTGCGCCAGCGCGACCAGGTCACCGGTCTGCTCAACCGCCCGACCTTCATGCTGGCGCTGGAAACCGCGGTGGCCCAGGTCGGCCGCGGCGAGGGCCAGTACGGCTTCCTGCTGGTCGAGCCGGATCATTACGCACGCCTGTTGGCCGACATCGGCCTGGATTCGGCCGATGCGCTGGTCGCCGCATTGGCCCAGCACCTGGCCGCGGCCATCGACGGCGACGTGCAGGCGGCGCGCTTCGGCGAGCACAACTTCGCGCTGCTGCTGGAAGGCGACTACGCGCGCACCGCGGCGCTGGCCGAGCGCCTGCTACAGGCCTACGCCAGCCAGGTATTCAGCGTCGGCGAGCGCTCGGCCACGGTCACCGTCAGCATCGGCGGCGTGCAGATCGGCGAGAAGATCGCCAGCGTCGGCCAGGTCCTGGCCCGCGCCAGCGAGAACGTGCAGGCGACCGTCGAACTGGGCGGCAACGCCTGCAAGATCTTCGACCCGGGTGCAGCCGACCGACTCGAGGAAGAGCGCGTGCAGCGCTGGGTCCAGCACCTGCGCGAGGCCCTTGCCGGCGACGGCTTCCTGCTGCACTACCAGCCGGTGCTGAACCTGCAGGGCGAACCGCACGAGCTGTACGAGGCCTACCTGCGCCTGGAGCGCAACGACGAACTGATCGGCCCGTCGACCTTCCTCGGCATCGCCGCCGAGCATGGCCTGACCGCCGAGATCGACCGTTGGGTGGTCGCGCGTGCGATCGCCGTCATCGGCGAACGCCAGCGCGCCGGCCACGCCACCAGCCTGCTGGTCAAGGTCAGCCCGGAAGCCTTCGCCGATACCCAGATGGTCGACCTGATCCAGCGCGAACTGGCGACGCACGGCGTGCCCGGCGACCGCCTGTGGCTGCAGACGCCGGAGGCCAAGGTGTTCACCCATCTGCGCAACGCGCAGCAGTTCCTGGCCGACGCCACCGCCCTGGGCTGCAAGGTCGGGCTGGAACAGTTCGGCTCCGGCCTGGACTCGTTCCAGTTGCTGGCGCACTTCCAGCCCTCGTTCCTGAAGCTGGACCGCGGCTTCACCCAGGACCTGACCCAGACCCGCGAACACCAGGACAAGATCCGCGAGATCACTGGGCGCGCGCAGTCGGCGAGCATCCGCACCATCGCCGAGTTCGTGTCCGACGCGACCTCGATGAGCCTGCTGTTCAGCGCCGGCGTCGACTACGTGCAGGGCGAATTCGTCGGCCTGGCGGCGCCGGGGATGACGTTCGATTTTGCCTGAGGGGCCGGGATTGGGGATTCGGGATTGGGGATTGGCAAAAGCCGCTACAGGCGCAGGCATTTGCCTGCGCCTGTAGCGGTCGACCTCAGCTCACTGTCGCGTTGACGTGCGAAGCGCGCAGGGTGGCGATGCGCTCGGACAGCGGCGGGTGGCTCATGAACAGCTTGCGCAGGCCCTGGCCCAGACCACCGGCGATGCCGAAGGCCTGCACCTGCGACGGCAAGGTGCTCTGGCCATGGTTGAGTTCCAGCCGCTGCAGCGCCGCGATCATCTTGGCGCGGCCGGCCAGGCTGGCGCCGCCGGCGTCGGCGCGGAACTCGCGGTAGCGGGAGAACCACATCGCGATCATCGTCGCGAACAGGCCGAACACCAGTTCCAGCACCATCACGATCGCGTAGTAGGCCAGGCCGCGACGGCCGTCGCGGTTGCCGGACAGGTAGCTGTCGACCACGCCGCCGACCACGCGCGCCAGTACGATCACGAAGGTGTTGAGCACGCCCTGCAGCAGCGCCATGGTCACCATGTCGCCGTTGGCGATGTGGCTGATCTCATGGCCCAGCACCGCCTCGGCCTCGTCCTCGGTCATGTTCTGCAGCAGGCCGGTGGAAACGGCGACCAGCGCATTGTTGCGGTTGGCGCCGGTGGCGAAGGCGTTGATCTCCGGGCCGTCGTACACGGCGACCTCGGGCATGCCGATGCCGGCGGCCTGCGCCTGGCGCTGCACGGTCTGCAGCAACCAGCGCTCGGTGTGGTTGCGCGGCTCGGTGATCACCTGCGCACCGGTGGCGCGCTTGGCCATGAACTTGGACAGCAGCAGCGACACCAGCGAGCCGCCGAAGCCGAAGATCGCGGCCATCACCAGCAGGCCGCCCATCTGGTTGGTATTGACCCCGAACACGGACATGACAATGCCGGCCAGCACCAGCACCGCCAGGTTGGTGATGAGGAACAGGACGATACGATTGAACATGTGAGCGTGGGCTCCGCACAGATTAAGTGGAAGGATTGGCTCGAATCTGCGGTGTCGGCCGCTTGAATTCAAGCGCGCACCTGACCGAGGATTCAGCTTGTCCATGTCCCCGCCTCCCTACCGCGGCCGCTTCGCGCCCTCGCCCACCGGCCCGCTGCACCTGGGTTCGCTGCTCGCCGCCTTCGGCAGTTGGTTGCTCGCCCGCCACGCCGGCGGCCAGTGGCTGCTGCGCATCGAGGACGTGGACCGCCCGCGCAGCGTGCACGGCGCCGCCGAGCGGCAACTGGCGAGCCTGCGCGCCTGCGGCCTGGAGGCCGACGGACCGGTGCTGCGGCAGAGCGAGCGCGACCCGGGCTACCGCGACGCCCTGCAGCGGCTGCTGCAGGCCGGCCTCGCCTTCCCCTGCAGTTGCAGCCGCAGCGCCCTGGCGGCGCAGGGCGGCGTGCACCACGCTTGCGTCACCGACGCGCCACGCGCACAGCCGGCCATCCGTCTGCGCGTGCCGCCCGGTGCGGCCAGCGTGGTGGCCTTCGACGACGCGGTGCGCGGCCAGCTGGCCCAGGACGTCCATGCCGAGGTCGGCGATGTGGTGCTGCTGCGCGCCGACGGCTGCTGGGCCTACCAACTGGCCGTGGTGGTCGACGATGCCGCGCAAGGCATCACCGACGTGGTGCGCGGCGCCGACCTGCTGGACTCCACGCCACGGCAGATCCTGCTGCAGCGTGCGCTGGGCCTGCCCACGCCGCGCTACCTGCACCTGCCGCTGCTGCTCGACGCCGATGGCCGCAAGCTGTCCAAGTCGCACGCGGCGCTGCCGCTGGACGATGCCGACCCGCTGCCGGCGCTGCGCCTGGTCTGGGCGACGCTGGGCCAGCCGCCGGCAGCGTTGGCCGGCGCCGGGTCGGTGCCGGCGCTGCTCACCGCCGCGCTGCGCGCCTTCGACCCGGCGCGGTTGCCGGCGCAGGACCGACGCGTGGACGATGCGACGCCAGTCGCACCGGCTATCCCCACCGACATCAAGGCTGACTAGAATCGGACCTTGGGCCGCGCCGCGGCCGTCCTTTCCCACCATTTCTATCCGGAGCGACATCCATGACATCACGCGTTGCGCTGGTCACCGGCGGCACCGGCGGCATCGGCACCGCAATCTGCGAGCGGCTGGCCGCGCAGGGCCACCGCGTGGCCAGCAACTACCGCGACCAGGCCAAGGCCCTGGCCTGGCAGCAGCGCATGCGCGAGCGTGGCCACGACGTCGCCATCGTCCCCGGCGACGTCGCCTCGCCCGAACACGCGCAGACCCTGGTGCGTGAGGTCGAACGCCAACTCGGCCCGGTCGAGATCCTGGTCAACAACGCCGGCATCACCCGCGACACCACCTTCCACAAGATGACCGCCGAGCAATGGCACGAAGTCATCAACACCAACCTCAACTCGGTGTTCAACGTCACCCGCCCGGTGATCGAGGGCATGCGCCAGAAGCGTTGGGGGCGGGTCATCCAGATCAGTTCGATCAACGGCCTCAAGGGCCAGTACGGCCAGGCCAACTACGCTGCGGCCAAGGCCGGCATGCACGGCTTCACCATTTCCCTGGCGCGCGAGAACGCCAGCTACGGCATCACCGTCAACACGGTCTCGCCCGGCTACGTCGCCACCGACATGGTGATGGCGGTGCCGGAGGAAGTGCGCGCCAAGATCGCCGCCGACATCCCCACCGGGCGCCTCGGCAAGCCGGAGGAGATCGCCTACGCCGTGGCGTTCCTGGTCGCCGAAGAGGCCGCGTGGATCACCGGCTCGAACCTGGACATCAACGGCGGCCACCACATGGGGTGGTGAGCGGCTGAATCGCTCAGGCGGCGGCATTCGCGCGAGGTAACGCTATCCCGCATTGGCCGCCACGGCGGCCTGTGGACTTTTGCTGCGCTGCGAATGCTGCGCAGCATGATTTTTTTGCTGCACCCGCGTGTTCAGGTACTTTCGGCGGTTGCAAGCCCTGCTGCGCTGCGCCATGCTGCGCGCCTACCGTCACAGAGCGATCGCTTCATGGCTGAGATTCGCATCATCAAGAAGTATCCCAATCGCCGCCTCTACGACACCGAGATCTCCAGTTACATCACCATCGAAGACGTCCGCCAGCTGATCATCGACGGCGAGGAATTCGAAGTCCGCGACGCCAAGACCGGCGAAGACCTCAGCCGCGCAGTGCTGCTGCAGATCATCGCCGACCAGGAACAGGACGGCGAACCGATGCTGTCCACACAGTTGCTCAGCCAGATCATCCGCTTCTACGGCGACTCGCTGCAAGGCTTCATGGGCAACTACTTGGAGCGCAGCATGCAGGTGTTCCTCGACCAGCAGCAGCAGTTCCGCCAGCAGATGGGCAATCTGCTGGGGCAGACCCCGTGGACCATGATGAACCAGCTCACCGAGCGCAACCTGGAGCTGTGGCAGGAATTCCAGCGCAACCTCGGCGCCGGCTTCGGCCGCCCGGCCGCTGGCGTGGGCACCGGCAAGCCTGGCGAACCGCCGGCGGGCGCCGCACCGAAGTCGCGTCCGCGCTGAGGATTGCGACCGGGTGAGGTTCGGCGGGGCGCTTCGCACCCCTACCCTCACCCCACCCCCTCTCCCGGCGGGAGAGGGGCTTTTGCTCTCCCTTCTCCCCTCGGGAGAAGGTGCCCCG
>NZ_NSGT01000126.1:0-1190 GCF_009192905.1 Xanthomonas sp. LMG 12459 | reverse complement strand
GCAGTGGCAGTGGCGGCGATGCCGCTCTGGTCGAAGGTGATGCCGGTGGCACCGGTGGCGCTGCCCGCGGTGAACGAGAAGTCCTGGCCGCCCTTGACCGATTCCAGCTTCAGCTTGTTGCTGCTGTCCACCGAGGCGTACACGCCGGTCTGGGCCAGCTTGTCGTTGATCGCCGAGGCGATCTTCTTGGCCACATCGGTGTCCACGTCGCCGACGGCCACCGAGACCGAGGCGATGCTGACGCCGTTGACGGACATGCCGGAGAAGCTGCCGCTGGCGGTGGCGGTACCCGAGGCCAGGGCGTTGGTGGTGGTCTGGGTGGCGGCGAAGCCGGCCTTGCCCAGCGAGGCGGCGCTGGCGTTGACGATGCTGTTGATGCCGATGGTCTGGCCGGCGTCGGCGCCGACCTGGAACAGCGCGCCGGAGAAGGAGCCGTCCAGCAGCTTGGTGCCGTTGAAGTTGGTCTGGCTGGAGACGCGGTCGATTTCCGAGGCCAGCTGCTTGACTTCCGAGTTCAGCGCGCCACGGTCGGTGGTGGAGTTGGTGGCGTTGGCCGACTGCACCGCCAGTTCGCGGATACGCTGCAGGTTGTTGCCGATTTCGACCATCGCGCCTTCGGCGGTTTGCGCCAGCGAGATGCCGTCGTTGGCGTTGCGCGAGGCCACATCCAGACCACGGATCTGGGTGGTGAAGCGCTCGGAGATCGCCAGACCGGCCGCGTCGTCCTTGGCGCTGTTGATGCGCAGGCCCGAGGACAGGCGCTGGATCGTCGTCGCCAGGCTGGCGCTGGTGGTATTGAGGTTCCGCTGAGCGTTCAGCGACATTACGTTGGTATTGATGACCTGTGCCATTTGTACGCCTTGGTTTTAACGTGTTTGATATCGTTTCCGCTCGAGGGCTTCTAATGGCGTAGAAGCCCTCGGCGGTGCATCGCGGCTTGCTGCGCTTAGCCCTGGAGCAGGCTCAGCACGCTCTGCGGGGCCTGCTTGGCCTGAGCCAGCATGGCGGTGCCGGCCTGCTGCAGGATCTGCGTGCGGGTCAGCTCGGCGGTTTCCTTGGCGTAGTCGGTGTCGCGGATGCGGCTGCGCGAGGCCGACAGGTTCTCCGAGGTGGAGCTCAGGTTGGCGATGGTGGAAGTGAAGCGGTTCTGGATCGCACCCATGTCCGCACGCGAGGAGTTCACCGAGGTC
>NZ_NSGT01000125.1:0-27981 GCF_009192905.1 Xanthomonas sp. LMG 12459 | reverse complement strand
CCAATCCCACCTGGCCCAGCGGCGGATGCGAGAACACCACGCTGGGCACGTTCTCGTAGTCCAGCCTCGCCTGCGGCCGGTCGCCGAACACGCGGTCCATCAGCTTGCGCCCGGCGGCGATCGCCACCGGAGTCAGGCCGACCTTGCCGGCCACGTCGCCGATCGCATACAGCCCCGGCACGTCGGTGTTCTGGTACGCGTCCACCACGATCTCGTGCTTGTCGCCGAGACGTACGCCCAGCGCTTCCAGGCCGAGGTCGCGCGTGTTGGGCCGGCGCCCGATCGCGAAGAACACCTTGTCGACGCGCTCGCCGGGCTGCCCCTGCGCATCGACCACGCACAGGCCCTCGCCGCTGCGGCGCAGGGCGCTGGCGCGATAGCCGAAATGCAGGCGCACGCCCTGGTGGCGCAGGTTGTCGGCGAGCTGCCGCGCCAGTTCCGCGTCGAACCGCTCCAGCAGGCGCTGGCCTTGCACGTACAGCTCCACCCGGCTGCCCAGCGCCTGCAGCAGTCCGGCCAGTTCCACCGCGATGTAGCCGCCGCCGACGATCGCCACCCGCGGCGGCGCCTCGCAGAGATTGAAGAAGTCGTCGGAGACCAGGCCCAGCTCGGCGCCGTCGATGTTCGGCCGCAGCGCGTGCGCGCCGGTGGCGATCACCACGTGCTTGGCGCTGACCCGCACGCCGTCGTCGCATTCGACGGTGTGCGCATCGACCAGCCGGCCGCGCCGCGGGATCAGCACCACGCCGTCGGCATCCAGGCGCCGCCGGTAGCTGGCGTGGATGTTGCCGATGTAGCCCTGGCGATGCGCCACCAGTTCCGCCCAGGACAGCGTGGCCTCCGGAATGGCGAAGCCGACCGCGCGCGCCAGGTCGATGCGTTCGACCAGATCCGCCGCCAGCCACATCGCCTTCTTCGGCACGCAGCCGACGTTGACGCAGGTCCCGCCGAGCGCGCTCGGCTCCAGGATCGCCACCCGTGCGCCATGGCTGGCGGCGCGGAAGGCGGTGGCCAGGCCGCCGGACCCGCCGCCCAGCACCAGCAGGTCGTAATCGCGGATCGACCCGTTCACGGCGCACGCTCGGCGCGCGGCGGGGTCGCATCGGGCGCGGCGCGGTGCGCGCGGTTCACATCGTCCATCGGCTGTCCTGTCGCATGTCTCGGTCGCCGCGGAGCATGCCATGGGCGGCCGCGCGGCAGATGTGAGGACGCCGCGGCAGTGCCTGCGCTCAGGCCGCGTCGCGGCGGCGCATCGGCTGCCAGCGCAGGTAGCTGGCCGAGCGCCACAGCCACTCCACCGGGCCGAAGCGGAACCGCTGCAGCCACCAGTGCGACAGCGCCACCTGCAGCGCGAACAGCGCGACCGCGAACGGGATCTGCCAGGCGCGTGGCAATCGTTCGAAATAGCCGAAGCCGTAGCCGTAGAACAACGTGGTGCACACCAGCGACTGCAGCAGATAGTTGCTCAGCGCCATGCGCCCGGCCGGCGCCAGCCACTGCAGCGCCGCTGCGGCGCGCACCAGCCAGGCCGCATAGCCCAGTGCCATCAGCCCGCTGGCGACGCTGGCCAGGGCGTAGGCACAGGTCAGACGCAGATCCAGCCGCGCCGGGTCCATCCACGGCTCCAGCCGGAAGCTCAGCAGCATCAGCGCCAGGCCCAGCGGCAGCACACCCCAGCGCAGCAAGGCGAGCAGCCGCGGGAAGCGCTGCGGCTGTGCGGCCAAGCCACTGCGCACGCACCAGGCGCCGAGCAGGAACATGCCGAAGATGGTCGGCGCATTGAACAGCAGCACGCTCAGCGATTCGACCAGGTCGCGCGCGCGCTGCGCAGTGGCCTGGGCGTAGCTGCCATGGCCGAACACCTCGCGCTGCTGCGCCAGCGCCGCCGCGCCGTGCTGCGCCTGCTCGGCCATGTCCCGATGCCACTGCGCCGCACCGTGTGGATCGGCCTGCGCCGCCCAGGCGGCGGCGCCGACCAGCAGCCACAGCGCCGGCGCGAACAGGTACACCACCAGCGCCATGCCGGGCAGCCAGCGCGTGGGCGCCTCGCGGAACGCCAGCAGCATGAACGCCAGCAGCGCATAGCTGACCAGGATGTCGCCGGACCACAGCAGCACGGCGTGCAGCAGGCCGATCAGCAGCAGCCCCGCGCTGCGGCGCAGGAAGAAACCACCGAACGGCCGCCGCGCGATCTCGGCGCGCTGCGCCATCACTGCGAAGCCCATGCCGAACAGCAGCGAGAACAAGGTGTAGAACTTGCCCTGCACCAGGATGTAGACCAGGGCGTCGGCGATGCGGTCGGCGCCGCGCAGCGCCGGATCCAGACCGGTCATCGCCGCGTCCAGCGGGCCGACGAAGCCCTCGATGTTCATCAGCAGGATGCCCAGCAGGGCGAAGCCGCGCAGCACGTCCAGCGTGGCGATGCGCTCGGCGGGCGCGACGGGCTGCAACACGGGGGCGGAAGTGGCCAAGGCGGCACCGGGCGGAAGGCCGGCGATGTCCCTCGCCGCGATCAGGAAGGCCGCCGGCGTCCGCGGCGGCACGACGGCGCCGCTGCGCGCGGCGCCAGGGCTGGCGGCACCGGCGCGACCGGCACCGCCGCCAACGCACTCAGTGGTGGTGGCCGCCGTCGCCGTGCACGTGGCCGTGCTCGATCTCTTCGGCGCTGGCCTCGCGCACGTCGACGATCTCGACGTCGAAGTGCAGGTCCTTGCCGGCCATCGGGTGGTTGAGGTCGACGTCGACCACGCTCATGCCGACCTTCTGCACGGTGACCGCGCGCGGGCCGAAGTTGGTCTGCAGCACCACCTGGCTCCCCGGCTGCAGCTTGACCGCGCCGAAATGCTTCTTCGGCACGCGCTGGCTCAGGCCCTCGCGGTACTCGCCATAGGCGTCCTTGGCCGCCACGTCGACACCGAAGCTGTCGCCGGCGGCCTTATCCATCATCGCGTTCTCCAGGCCAGGGATGATGTTGCCGTGGCCGACCAGGATCACCAGCGGATCGCGGTCCTTGGAGCTTTCGATCGGTTCTTGACCGACTTCCGAAACGGTGTAGTGGAAACGGACGACGCGGTCTTTTTCGATCTTCATGTGCACTCTGCGCTGTGGCTGCCGGGGGCAGACGGGATGGGCGGCTTGTCGGCCGCCGGGAGCGCCGCCATGATGGCGGCCTTCTGAGGTCGCGCATTATCCCGGCTCCATGCACAACACGCCAGTTTCGCCGCGCGGCCGCCGCGCGTTCCCGTGGTGGCTTCCGCTGCTGTGCACCGCCGCGCTGGCGGCCTGCGGACGCCACGAGGTCCGCCACACCCGGCCGGCACCGGTGGCGGTGCGCGAGTGGCCGCAGGTGGCGCCGGCCGACCCGGGCGCGGCCAACGCAGTGCTGATGCGGGCGCTGGGCCTGGTCGGCACGCCCTACCGCTACGGCGGCAACACCCCCGAGTCCGGGTTCGACTGCAGCGGCCTGGTCGCCTACGTCTACCGCGACATGCTCGACCTGCGGCTGCCGCGCACCTCGCGCGAACTGGCCGCGGTACAGGGGCCGCGGATCGACCCGCAGCGCCTGAGCACCGGCGACCTGGTGTTCTTCGGCAGCGCGGGAAATGTGACGCACGTCGGGATTTATGTCGGTGAAGGCCGCTTCGTGCACGCTCCCAGCACGGGCGGCACGGTGCGGCTGGATTCACTGGACGGGGCCTACTGGCGGGACCACTACACCGGCGCAAAGCGGGTTTTGCGCTGAACTGTGATTTCACCCACATTCATAATTACGAAAATTTAACCTTATTTGAACTTCCTATTTCTGTCTACAAGGCATGATCCCCCATCGTTTTATTTTGTGATCCAAGCGTGACGACCGAAGCCCAGACCTCTCCAGGCAAGCCCGCCGTTCCCCGCCGGACCGCTTTCCGCCTCTTCTGCACCGCCTCGCTCTGTTTCTCGGCCCTCCCGGCCCTGGCCCAGACCGCTCCCGCCGACACCGTCGTCCCGGAAGCGATCGCGACCGTCGCCCCCGCTCCCGCCCAGGTGAGCGCCACCGCGACCACCGCCCAGGCGACCGCGCAGACCCCCAACAACACCACCACCTCGGCCAAGCCGGCCGCCGCCCAGGCGCCCGCACCGTCGCGCAGCAAGGCCGACGCCGCCGCCACCGCCACCCTGGCCGCCCTGCTGCCGCACCTGGCCGCCAACGACACCATTCCGCTGATGGACCGCTCGGCGATGTTCGCCGGCGACATCAGCCGCCTGCTGGCCAACTACGACGTGTCCCAGCCGGTCCCGCGCGAAGGCGTGGTGCCGGGCGGCGACAAGGTCCAGTCCGTGCTCAAGCGCGCCATGGCGCTGCTGGGCACCCCGTACCGCTGGGGCGGCGAGGACACCGAAGGCTTCGACTGCAGCGGCCTGGTCGGCTACGTGTTCCGCACCGCGCTGGGCATCGAACTGCCGCGCGTGTCGCGCGAGATGGCCCGCGAGGCCAATGCCCAGCTGATCAAGGACCGCGACGCGCTGGCGCCGGGCGACCTGGTGTTCTTCGGTCGCAAGGGCCGCGTCGACCATGTCGGCCTGTACGTCGGCGAGGGCCGCTTCCTGCACGCCCCCAGCCGCGGCAAGGACGTGCGCGTGGACACGCTGACCTCCGGCTACTGGGGCGAGAAGTTCGTGCAGGCGCGCCGCGTGGCGATGTAAGCCGCCGCTCCGCAGATACCGCACAGAAAAGGCCGCTGGAGACAGCGGCCTTTTTCGTTGTGACGTTTCGCGGCCGCCCGGCTGGCAGTCCGTGCCACTGGCACCGACGCGGCCGCCCTCAGGCGGTGGCAACGATCGCGCGCACGTCCTTGTCGATCCGCAACGCGCCGTCGCCATGCGCGAACGCCGCCTCTACCGCCTGCCGCAAGGCTGACGCGTGCGCCTGCGGCGGCAACGGCAGACTCTGCAGATAGGCCATGACGTCCTCGGGATCGGTGCAGACCAGCACGTCGTCGAAGCGTGCGACCCGGACCTGCGCGAAGTGCATGGCGAACAGGCGCGCGCCCGCCTCCGCGTCCAGGCGCAGGGTGGACGGGTCGCGGTCCGGGCCACCGGCCACCCCGGCGACCAGTTGCGCGAGTTGACGCATGTTGTCGCGACCATTGAGCACCGCCAGTACTGCCGCGCCTGGACGAACGATGCGCCGCAGCTCGCGCACGCCCGCATGCGGATCGGGCAAGTGGTAGAGCATATGCACGGCCAGTGCGGCGTCGATGCTGGCATCGCGCAGCGGCAGGCGCATCGCGTCGCCGACCACACCCCGTGGCCGCAACGCCGCCGCCTGCGCCAATGCCGCAGCGACCATGGCCGGCGAGCGATCCAGCAATTGCACTGCCAGCGATGGCGGCCACTGCCCGGCGAGCGCGCCCCACAGCTGGCCGGTGCCGCAGCCGATATCGGCCACGCGCATGTCTGCGGCCAGCGGCACCTGCGCGCGCAACCACGGGTACCAATCGCCGCGGCCGTACTTGGCATGCAGCGACTTACGCTGCACCAGCCGCTGTGTATCGCCGTATTGCCGCTGCAGTTCCGCGCTGTCCGCCTGGAGGGTCATCGTCGCCGTCCGCGTTGCCCGCCGGCACGATACGCTGTCCGCCTCGATCGCGTCACCGGAACTTCGATGACACCACGCCCCTCGCCTGCCTCGCAGTACTGCCGTGCCGATGAGCCCGTCCGTCGGGTCGCGTCCTGGCCGCAATTGCAGGCGCTGCGCTGATGCCGGCCAAGCACGTCCTGCCCACGCCCGCCCAGGCGCTGGCGATCGCGCAATCGCTGCTGTCCACCCGCTACGCCGACGCGGCGTTCGGCTTCGCCGCCGGCTCGATCCTGCGCGGCGAAGGCACGCATCTCTCCGATCTCGACCTGGTCGTGGTCTATGAGCGCCTGCAGGCCGCACGCCGCGAATCGTTCCTCGCCGACGGCATGCCCGTCGAAGCCTTCGTGCACGACCCGGGCACGCTGGCCTGGTTCGTCGACGAAGACGCCGCCCGCGGCCGCCCCAGCCTGCTGCACATGATCGCCGAGGGCACCCTCGTCGGCACCGCGACCGAATCCGCACGCAGCCTGCAAGGCCAGGTCGCCGCGCGGCTGCAGGCCGGGCCGCCGCCGCTGACGCAGGCGCAACGGGACGCGCTGCGCTACGAGATCACTGATCTGGTCGACGACCTGTGCGGCGAGCGCAGCGTCGCCGAGATCCTCGCCATCGGCGCCCTGCTGCATCCGCGCCTGGCGGAACTGGCGCTGCGCGGACGCGGCCATTGGTACGGCAGCGGCAAGTGGGTGCCGCGCCTGCTGGCACGGATGGATCCGGCCTTGGGCCAGCGCTTCGACCAGGCCTTCGCCGCGCTGTTCGCCAACGCCGACTGTGCGCCGGTGCTGGCACTGGCGCAGCAGGAACTGGCCGCGCACGGCGGCCGCCTGTTCGACGGCGACTGCCGCATCGCGCCCGCGGACTGGCGCGCCTGAGCCAGCGCGCGGGCGCGCGCCCTCAGCCGTGGTAGTGGGCGATGGTGTCCTCGATGCCCTTGCTCAGCTCCATCACCTTCTGCGCGTACTCGGCCAGGCGATGGTCTTCCGGCGTGTCCGGATGCCAGGCCGGCACCGCGGTGGGGCGGCCTTCGACGCCATCCAGGGCCACGAACACGATGATGCAATGCGTGCACAGACGCGGCTCGCCGCCCATCGGATCGCGGGCGCGCACCTCGATGGCGAAATGCATGCTGCTGGTGCCGGTGTGGACCAGCTTGGCGCTGACCGTGACCATGTCGCTGATGCGGATCGGCGAGACGAAGCGGATGCCGCCCACCGCCACGGTCACGCTGTAGTGGCCGCTCCAGCCCACCGCGGCGGCGTAGCCGACTTGGTCGATCCACTTCATCACCACGCCGCCGTGGACCTTGCCGCCGTAGTTGACGTCGATCGGTTCGGCCAGGAAGCGGAAGGTCAGTTCGCGTTGCGTGCCGCTCATCGGGAGTCCATGCAGGGGAAGAAGGCGGCAGTCTGCCATGCGCCGCCGCCGCCAATCGCAACGGCGCCGCAATAAGGTGTCGCCACAGACGCGCTGGCGGCCGGCGGCGCCGGCTAGGCCGCGGCCAGCGCGAGATTGTCGCGCTTGCGGATGCACAGCCACGGGAAATGCGGCTGGCGCCAGCGCAGTGCGCGCAAGCAGCGCACCGACAGCCTTCGGGGGTCGAACAACCGGCGCAGCACGATGCCGTCCAGCACTGCGTCGGTGTGCTGGTGGTACTGCTGCGCCAGTTCGGCGCAGCCAAGATCGCTGAAGTAGCGCAGGCTGCGCGCGGCGCTGGCCCTGGCTTGCTCGGCGTCGGCGTAGAACGGGCTGTCGAGGATGTGCAATTCGCCATCTTGCTGCAACAGCCGCAGCAAGCGTGCGATCAGCGCACGCGGATCGGCGAAGTATTGGAGGCAGGCCGGCACCACCACGACATCGAACCGCTGCGCCGGCAGCGGCAAACGCAGGATGTCGCCGGCGACGAAGCTCAACCGCGGCGCGTCGGCGAAGACCCGCGCCGCCTGCGCCAGTTCGGTGCGATTGACGTCGACACCGCAGACTTCGCGCTGCAGGCCGCTGGCCAGGCGATACGACAGCCAGCCGTTGCCGCAGCCGAGTTCCAGCAGAGCACCGTCGCCGCCACGCGCACGCAGATGGCGCAACAGGCGCCGGCACGATTCGGCGCGCACCCGCCATTCGTGGCTGGCGCCGAGCGCGCCGGGCGGCTGCGGCAGCGTGCGCACCTGCGCGTCGCTGTAGAGCCGGCCTTCGCGGCGGCGCACGTCCAGGTAGCGCTGCTCGAACGGGTCGTCCGGCAGCGCGTCGTGCACCAGCACACCCGCGTGCAGCGTCAGCCCGGGCAACTGTCGCAGCTGCGCGCGCAGGCTCTCGGCAGGCGTACTCACGGACGCATCAACGCACCTGGCCGGAACCGTCGACCGGCGGATCTTCCAGGCCGACATTGCTCGGGGCGGCCTCGTAGATGGTGCGATCGAGCAGGCCGGTCTCCTTGGCCACCAGCACCGGCACCAGCATCTGCCCGGTCACGTTGGTCATGGTGCGCATCATGTCCAGCACGCGGTCGATGGCGTACAGGTAGCCGATCACCTCCAGCGGCAGGTTGGCCGCGCTCAGCACCACCGTGGCCATCACCACCGCGGTGCCGGGCACGCCGGCGGTGCCGAAGCTGCCCAGCACCGAGGCGATCAGCACCACGAAGTACTGGTTGGCGGTCAGCGGCACGCCGGTGTACTGGGCGATGAACACCGCGCACAGCGCTGGGAAGATCGCGCCGCAGCCATCCATCTTGATGCTGGCGCCCAGCGGCACCGCGAACGCGGCGTAGTCCTTGTTGACGCCGAGGTTGTGGGTGATCGAGCGCAACGCCACCGGCATCGCGGCGAAGCTGGAGGAACTGACGAAGGCCACCTGCATGCCCGGCGCGGCGCCGCGGAAGAACTTCCACGGATTGAGCCCGTGCACCAGCAGCAGGCCGCTGTACACCACCACGATGTGGATCGCGCAGGCCAGGTACAGCGCCAGCACGAAATTGCCGAACGGCAGCAGCTTGCCGAAGCCGTAGCCGCCGACCAGCGCGGCGATCAGGCCGAAGGTGCCGAGCGGGGTCATCTCCAGCACGAAGCGGGTGACCTGGATCATGATCTCGCTCATCTGCTTGGTGAGCTTGCGCGCCTCGGCCACGCGCTCGCCGAGCTTAACCATGGCAAAGCCCAGCAGCGCGGCGAAGAAGATCACCGGCAGGATCGAACCGCGCCCGGCCGCCAGCACGGTCTCGCCGGCAGCATTGGTCTTGGTGCCGATACCGGTGAGCGCATAGAACGGATTGGACGGCACCACGTCCAGCAGCACCTGCACCGGGCTGGGCACGTCGCGCGGGGTCCAGGCGCTGTCCACGCGCAGGCCCAGGTGGCCGGCGCCCGGCTGCAGCACCGTGCCCACGGCCAGGCCGACGCCGACCGCCAGCGCCGCGGTGACCACGAACCACAGGAAGGTGCGCCCGCCCAGCTTGGCCACCGACTGCTGTCCGTGCAGCGCCGAGATCGCGTTGATGACGGCGAAGAACACCAGCGGCACCGCGATCATCTTGATCAGGGTGACGTACAGATCGCCCAGCGGCTTGAACCAGGTCTCGGCGGTCGGGCCCAGCGCCCAGCCCGCCAGGGCGCCCAGCACGAAGCCGGCGACCACGCGCTGCCAGAACGGAATGCGTAACCAGGCCGTCACCAGTTTCATCGACGCTGTCCAGAGAGATCGGGGGGTTTCGCACGATAGCGCACCCCGGCAGCAGCGACGACGCCATGGCTGGAAAGGCGCGATGTCATCGGCGTGCCTTGTCGCAGCCGGCATAATGCAGGGGACTTCGTTGTTCAGGACCCGTTCTGCGTATGCGCCTACCCGTTTCCGCCCTCGCCGCCGCCTCCACCCTGCTGCTGGGCGCCTGCGCCAGCACGCCGCATGCGCCGGCCGCCAGCGCCAACGTCGCGCCGATCGTCGTCCCCGCCGTGGCCCATCCGGCCGGCGAGACCCCGGCCTGGTGGTACCGCAGCGGCGCCGCCAAGGCCGTCAACAACGGTGCGATGCGCGGCAAGGCCAAGAACGTCATCCTGTTCCTCGGCGACGGCATGAGCCTGACCACGGTCGCCGCCGCGCGCATCCTGGATGGTCAGCGCAAGGGCGCCTCGGGCGAGGAGAACCAGTTGTCGTGGGAGGCGTTCCCCGCCACCGCGCTGAGCAAGACCTACAACACCGATTCGCAGACGCCGGATTCGGCCGGCACCATGACCTCGATCACCACCGGGGTGAAGACCCACATGGGCGCGATCGGCGTGGCCGCCGGCAAGCGCGACGCCTGCGCCGACAGCCTCGGCAAGCAGTTGCTGAGCTGGCTGGAACTGGCCGACAGCGCCGGCATGGGCACCGGCATCGTCACCACCACCCGGCTGACCCACGCCACCCCGGCCGCGACCTACGCGCACGTGCCCGAGCGCAACTGGGAAAGCGATGCCGACCTACCGGAGAAGGCGGTGGCCGAGGGTTGCCGCGACATCGCCCAGCAGATGGTGAGCGCACGCTTCGGGCGCGGCCCGCAGGTGATGCTGGCCGGCGGCCGCGGCCAGTTCACCACCGTCGAGCAGCGCGACCCCGAGTACGACGACAAGGTCGGCCTGCGCCTGGACGGCCGCGATCTGGTCGGCGAATGGCGCCAGCGCCATCCGCAGGGCGCCTACGTGTGGACCCGCGGGCAACTGGAAGCGGCGCAGAACGCGCCGGCGCTGCTGGGCCTGTTCGAGCCGGACCACATGCAGTTCGACCACGACCGCGACCGCAGCGCCAATGGCGACCCGAGCCTGGCCGAGATGACCAAGGCCGCGATCCGTACCCTGTCGCAGGACAAGAACGGCTATGTGCTGATGGTCGAAGGCGGCCGCATCGACCACGCGCACCACGCCGGCAACGCCTACCGCGCGCTGGACGAGACCATCGCCCTGTCGCAGGCGGTGCAGGCCGCGGCGGACGCGACGTCGGCCGAGGACACGCTGATCATCGTCACCGCCGACCATTCGCATACGCTGAACTTCGTCGGCTACCCGCAGCGCGGCAACCCGATCCTGGGCAAGGTGCGCGGCACCAGCGGCGAGGACGCCAACACCGGCGACCTGGCGCTGGACGGCAACGGCCAGCCCTATGCCACGCTCAGCTACGCCAACGGCCCCGGCTACACCGGCGCCAGCAACCAGCAGCCGGCCGGGGTCAAGACCTTCCCGCATGCGCCGAGCAATTTCGAGCCGGCCAACGGCCGCCCGGATTTGACCCACGTCGACACCGAAAGCCCGGACTTCATGCAGGAAGCGCTGGTGCCGACCAAGGCCGAGACCCATGGCGGCGACGACGTCGGCATCTGGGCGCGCGGCCCCGGCAGCAACGCGTTCCGCGGCAGTCTGGAAGAGAACGTGATCTACCACGTGATCGTGCAGGCCACCCCGACCCTGCGCGCGCGGCTGTGCCAGGCCGGCACCTGCAACGGCGACGGGGTGCCGGTGGAACTGCCCAAGCCGACGGCGTTCATGACCAGCGCAGCCACCGCGCAGTGAACCGCCTCCTGCCCCGGCCGTGGCGCCGTGGCCGCCTGCGTGCGGCAGCGGCGCTGCTCGCGCTGGCGACAACCGCAGCCGCTGTGCAGGCGCATGCGCAGCCCGACGACGCCTGCCGGCTCGGCGATCCGACCACCGACCGCGACGTCGTGCCGGGCTGTCGGCTCGGCGCCGACGAACGCCTGGTACTGACGCCACAGGCGCTGCGACGCCTGCCCTTCGATCGCGACGGGCTGGCGCTGCTGACCGTCGGCGCACGCTTCTACTACGTACGCGCCGACGGCCGCAGCCTGCCGGTGATCACCTGGGACAACGGTCCGGATGGTTTCACCGAAGGGCTGACCCGCGGCATTTTTAATGGCCGCATCGGCTTCTACGACCGGCAACTGCGCGAGGTGATCGCGCCGGTCCACGACTTCGCCTGGCCGTTCGAGCAGGGCGTCGCCGCGGTCTGCGACGGCTGCAGCGCGGACACGCCCGACACCGACGGTCATACGCCGATGCAGGGTGGCCGCTGGTACTCCATCGACCGCCATAACCGCGAAGTGCCGGCGCCCAAGCGCTGAGCCGATGATCGTGTGCGGCATGGCCGCGTTGTCGCGGAGAAGGTCGCCAAGGCTGGTTCTCTGCAACGCGTCTCTTTGAATCTCCCGCGATGTCGCGGAAGCGCATCGTCCGCGAGGTGAGACATCCCCGCGTCGGGACTGAAGTCCCTCCCACATGGGGCTACCTCACGTTGCGCGGCTTCAAGCGCCGTCGCGCGCTGGCGGCGGGCCAGTCGTCGCGTGCTGGCGACCGACATCGAGCGGGCACCGGGCTGAGCAAGCATTTGGGCCAGCCACGAGTGCCGACAATTGCTTTTGTGGGAGGGACTTCAGTCCCGACGCGTTGAATTGAAAGGCGGGGGGCTGAAGTCCCTCCCACAACGCTGCCAAGCGCAAAGACGTCGCCATGCCACGCTTCGCGCTGACCTGCGCTTGCGTCTACAGTGACGCGATGCCGCCGCACGCCTCTACGCCCCCGTTGTCCGCACTCGCCACCGCGCTGCCCGATCCGGCACCGGCGCCGCTGCTGCTCGGCCTCAGCGGCGGTCTGGATTCGACCGTGCTGCTGCACCTGCTCGCGCAGCAGCCGTCATACCGCGCCGCCGGCCTACGTGCGCTGCATGTGCACCACGGCCTGCATGCCGACGCCGACGCCTGGGCCGCGCAGTGCGCGCAGCTGTGCGCCGCGCTGGCGGTGCCGCTGCAGGTGGTGCGGGTGCAGGTGCCGCGCGACAGCGGCGATGGCCTGGAAGCGGCGGCGCGGCAGGCACGGCGCCAGGCCTTCGCGCAGGCGCTGCAGCCCGGCGAATGGCTGGCGCTGGCGCAGCACCGCGACGACCAGGCCGAGACCTTCCTGCTGCGTGCGCTGCGCGCCTCCGGCCCGGATGGCCTGGCGGCGATGCAGGCGCTGTCCGATTTCGCCGGCAGCCGCCTGTGGCGGCCGCTGCTGGCGCAGCCGCGCAGTACGCTGCATGCCTATGCACAGCAGCACGGCCTGCAGTGGATCGACGACCCCAGCAATGCCGATCCCGGCTTCGACCGCAATTTCCTGCGCCTGCAGGTGCTGCCGCTGCTGCGCCAGCGCTGGCCGCACGCCGATGCCGCCCTCGTCCGCAGCGCGCGGCTATGTGCCGACGCCAGTGCACTGCTGGAGGCGGACGACCGCACGGCGCTCGACGCGCTGCAGGACGCCCCCGGTGCCCCGCTGCCGCTCGCCCCGCTGCGCGCCCTGCCCGCGGCGCGGCGCGCGCGCGTGCTGCGACGCTGGGTCGCACAGGCCGGCCTGCCGCCATTGCCGGCGGCCGGCCTGGCCGCGATCGAACGCGACCTGCTGCAGCCGCGCGCCGATGCTTCGGCGCAGTTCGCCTGGCACGGCGCCTGCGTGCGCAGTTGGCGCGACATGCTGTACGCCGAGCGCGACCTCGCGCCCTGGCCTGCGGACTGGCAGGCGCAGTGGGACGGCCGCGCGCCGCTGGCGTTGCCCGATGGCCGCCGCCTGCACCTGCGCGCCGACACCACGCTGGCCTTCGATACGCCGCTGATGGTGCGCGCGCGCCGCGGCGGCGAACGCCTGCTTCTGCCGGGGCGGACGCAGTCGCAGGCACTGAAGCACCTGCTGCAGACGCAGGCGTTGCCGCCGTGGCAGCGCATGCGACTGCCGCTGCTGTTCGACGCCACGCAACTGCTGGCTGCCGGACCGGACCTGCTGGCCGCGCCGCTGCACGATTGGCTGCAGGCGCACGCTGCACGCCTTGAGCTGGATGCGCTGCCGGCGCCGGCACGCGCCTCGCATTGACCCTGCCGCCGCCGCCGCGCACACTTTCGCCATGCCCAAGAAGTCCCAAGACGATGCCTCCCCGGTCGCGCGCTTCGAGCAGTCGCTCGAGGAGCTGGAAGTGCTGGTGGAGAAGATGGAAGCCGGCGACCTGAGCCTGGAGCAGTCGCTCAGCGCCTACGAGCGCGGCGTGGGCCTGTATCGGCAATGCCAGCAGGCGCTGGAGCAGGCCGAGTTGCGCGTGCGCCTGCTCAGCGATCCCGAGCAGCCCGAGAGCGCCGAACCCTTCGATCCCGTGCCGCCCCATGGTGGCTGACGCGGCGTTCGCGCACTGGCGCGAGCGGGTGGAAACCGGGCTGCAGGCGCAGTTGCCGGCGGCCACGCTGGCGCCGCAGCGCCTGCACGCGGCGATGCGCCACGCCACCCTCGGCGGCGGCAAGCGCATGCGCCCGCTGCTGGTCTACGCCAGCGGCGCGCTGTTCGGCGCCGACGCCGCGCGCCTGGATGCACCGGCGCTGGCGGTGGAACTGATCCACGCCTATTCGCTGGTCCACGACGACCTGCCGGCGATGGACGACGATGCCCTGCGCCGCGGCCAGCCGACCGTGCACATCGCCTTCGACGAAGCCACCGCGATCCTCGCCGGCGACGCGCTGCAGAGCCTGGCGTTCGCGTTGCTGGCCAATGCCGAGGACGCGGCGGCACCGCTGCGCGTGCAGTGGCTGCAGACCCTGGCCGAGGCCGCTGGCGCGGCCGGCATGTGCGGCGGGCAGGCATTGGACATCGACGCCACCGGCCGCGTGCAGGCGCTGCCGGACCTGCAACGCATGCATGCGCTGAAGACCGGCGCGCTGATCCGCGCCAGCGTGCGCCTGGGCGCGCTCGGCGGTGGCGCCGACGCCGCCGCGCTCGCGCAACTGGACAGCTTCGCCACCGCGCTGGGCCTGGCCTTCCAGGTGCGCGACGACATCCTCGACGTGGAAGCCAGCTCCGAACAGCTCGGCAAGACCGCCGGCAAGGATGTCGCGCAGGCCAAGTCCACCTACCCTGCCCTGCTGGGCATGGATGGCGCCAAGGCCAAGCTGGCCGAGCTGGCGCAGGCGATGCAGGACAGCCTGGAAGGCTATGGCGCTGCCGCCGATGCACTGGCGGCGCTGGCGCGGCTCGCGGTCGATCGCGCGCACTGATCGCCACGCTCGGCGCGTGCGATCGGTGCGGCTGGGTCGCACGCGTCATTAGCCGCAGATGCGATGCACCGCATCCGCGAAACCAGGGATGGATGCTGGCGCTGGCCGCGCGCAGCCCGTGATGACCAGAGGCGCTGTTGCAGGAGCGGCTTCAGCCGCGACAGACGGCATCGGTCATGCCTGTCGCGGCTGAAGCCGCTGCTACATGGGCTTGCGGTGAGTGTCTGGGGCAATGTAGGAGGGACGTCAGTCCCGACTGCTTTCGCGGTCCGATCGTCCGCCACGCCGGTCGTCGCGGATGCATGACGGTTGACTCCCACACCAGGCGACCAGGCGCATCTCACGCCACGGCAACCCGCGTTGCCGCAAAAATTCCGACGCAGCGCATACCGCTGCAGATCGCGATGACGCCGGCTGCGGCGAATGGAGATCTCGGACGTCCTCATCGCCTTCGGCAAACGCCGCCACCAGCACGATCTCCACGCACGCACACGCACAGTGCGAGCGTGATCGCCACATGGCCTATCCGCAACGCTGCGCTCGATCCAGTGCATGCCGCTGCGGCAAGGCCGCTGCAGCGCGACACTCACATGCGGCGATGTCTGTCCGCGATGCCGATACTGAGACCTGGCGCGCGCTTCGCTGGACGAAATCGAAGACAAACACACCTGCGACGCGCACGCGCGCATCACCGGGCTAGTTTGCTTCGGCCCCTGTCACGGGGCGCCCACTTTCGACGGAGAGAGACTGCATGAAACACGCATCCCGGATCTCGGCAGCGATCGGCTTCAGCCTGGTCGGCATCATCTCGGCGGCCACGGCGCAATCGCAACTCACGCGCACGCCCGCGCCGCTGCAGGTCGAACTGACGCCGGTCGCCGACGCCGACGGCCAGCAGCGCGGCCAGATGGCGGTGACCGTGCGCAACACCGGCACGCAGGTCGCACGCGTGCCCAAGTGGGAACTGCCGCTGGGCGATCTCGACAACGCCCTGTTCCAGGTCCAGCGCGACGGCAAGCCGGTGGATTACGTCGGGCGCCTGGTCAAGCGCGCCGCGCCGCGCGCCGAGGACATGGTGGTGCTGCAGCCGGGCGAAGCGAAGCAGGCGCAGATCGACCTGAGCCGCGCCTACGACCTGACCCGCAGCGGCACCTACAGCATCCGCCTCGACGCGCCGCTGCAGGGCGCCGCGCTCGCCGATGGCGCGCGCATGCTGCGCGCCGACGGCGAGCCGCAGACCCTGTCCAGCGCGCCGCTGACGGTATGGCTGGATGGCGGCCGCGGCCATGCGGTGCGCAACGACCTGATGGTCGGCCCGCAGGCGGTGGTCAATGGCGTCAACTACGCCTCGTGCAGCACCAGCCAGATCAGCACCATCGGCAGCGCGGTGAACGCGGCGCGCACCTACTCGCAGAACGCCAAGACCTACCTCAACGGCGGCAGCACCGGCGCGCGCTACACCACCTGGTTCGGCGCGTACAACGCCAGCCGCTACAGCACCGCCACGTCCAACTTCGTCAACATCGATTCGGCGATCGACCAGAACAACGGCCAGATCACCATCAATTGCGGCTGCAGCGACAGTTCCTACGCCTACGTGTATCCGAACCAGCCGTACCAGATCTACGTGTGCAATGCGTTCTGGAGCGCGCCGCTGACCGGCACCGACTCCAAAGCCGGCACCCTGATCCACGAAATGAGCCACTTCAGCGTGGTCGCCGGCACGCAGGACACCGCGTACGGCCAGAGCGCGGCCAAGAGCCTGGCCAAGAGCGATCCGGCGCGCGCGGTGAAGAACGCCGACAGCCACGAGTACTTCGCCGAGAACAATCCGTCGCAGAACTGAGTCCGGCACGCCGGTGATGTCCCCGGGCGCGGACCTCGCGTCGGCGCCCGGTTCGCGTGCGGCCCAGGCCGCACGCTCTATGCCCGCGTGGTGTCCTAGGCCACCAAACCCTCCAACCTGGGCAGCCCCGCGCTGCCGGGAAACACCTGGGTGTCCAGCGCGCGCTCGGACACGCCCAGATGCGCGCCGAGCACGTGCCGGAACAGGCTGCGCAGGTCGCTGGTGGCGCGCAGGTCGCGGCCCTCGTTCAAGGCCCGCGGCGACAGGCCGGGCCAGTCTCCCGCGATGCGCCCGCCGCGCACCGCGCCGCCGGCCAGGAACGCCACCCCGCCGGTGCCATGGTCGGTCCCGCCGGTCCCGTTCACCGCCGCGGTGCGGCCGAACTCGGTCACTACCGCGACCACGCTGCGCGACCAGCAGGCCTGCGCGCCATCGTGGAACGCGCGCAGCCCCGCATCCAGTTCGCCCAGCTTGCGCTGCAGCACCGCGGCCTGGTTGCTGTGGGTATCCCAGCCGGCATCCTCGACGAAGCCGATCCGCGGCCCGTCGGGCTTGGCCATGAAGCTGGCCGCCGCACTCATCGCCTGCGGCAATTGCCCACCCTTGACGCTGTCCACCTGCATGCCCTGCTCGCGCAGCGCGCGCGCGAAATCGCCGGCCAGATGCGGATCGGCGGCATACAGCGGCTGCAGACGCTGCAGCAGGATCGGATTGACCGCGCTCGGCAGCGGCGGCGACCAGCTGTTCACCGCGCCCGGACCGCGCATGATCAGCGGCGTCACCGCGCTCACCGACACCGCCTCGGCGCCGTGCAGGGCCAATGCGCAGCGGTTGAGCCAGCCGCTGGAGGCGCCGCTGGGCCGCGCGGTGCCGTTCTCCAGGCAATCCTGCGCCTCGAAGTGCGAGCGCTCGCGGTACGGCGGCGCCACCGCCACCACCGGCAGCCATTGCTTGCGCGCGTACAGCTCATGCGCGAACGCCAGCGCCGGGTGCAGCGCGAAGCTGCCGTCCAGGGCCAGGGTCTGCGGCGGCGCCAGCGCGCCGCGCAGGCGTGCGTAGTCGGGATCGGCGGTCGGCACCAGCGCGTGCAGCCCGTCCAGCGCGCCGCGCAGCAGCACCACCAGCAGGCGCGTATCGGCGCCCGGCGCGGCCAGGCCGCTGCCCGACCACAGGCTCAACACGGTGGCCGCACCGCTGGCGGCAAGGAAACGACGGCGTGTCAGTTGCATCGGAGCTTCTCCCATCGCGGATCGGACCGCGCGCCGCTCAGGCGCGCCATTGGAAGGCCGGGCTGGCCAGCAGCACCGCCACGCCTTCGCGTGGCGATTCGGCGCGCCGCACCGCGCTCAGCGTGTCCGCATCCGGACCGTCGCCGAACGCGGTCGCGGCCAGCGTCAGCGGATCGCCCGGAGCCATCCCGGCGAGCGCCTCGGCGGCCTGCACGCGCTTCCACAGCGCGTCGGCGCCGCTCCATTCCGCTGCTACATCGGCATAGCCGGCCGGCGAGCGCGGGGTGAACGGCGGCTGCCCCATCCGCGCCAGCAGGGTCAGCACGGTCTTCTGCTGCGGCGGCGCCTCGGGCCAGATACCTCCGGCGCGCAATGCCGACACCACGAAATCCTGCGGCGGCTTGAACTTGCGCGCCTGTGCGTCCCAGGCCTCGGGGCTGTCGATCAGGGCGCGGTAGACGTGGCGCAGATCGCCATCGCTGCGCCGCCACGCGTCGGCCATGCGCTGCACCAACGCTGGCGGCGGATCGTCGCGGACGAAGTGCCGGGCCAGCTTGAACGAGACATGCTGCGCGGTGGCCGGATGCCGGGCCAGCGCGGTCAGGATCGCCTCGCCCTGCGCCACACCGTCCTCGGCATAGCGCCGGCCCAGCACCAGGCGGCTGCCGGCGGCATGCGCCGGCGCGCGGAACACGAAGGCAGCCCCGGGCATGCCCTGCTCGACATCGCGTGGCGCCGGCACGCCCCAGCCGGTGATCGCACGCGCCAGTTCGGTGACGTCGGCCTGGGTATAGCCGCCGTCCACGCCGAGGGTGTGCAGTTCCAGGATCTCGCGCGCCAGGTTCTCGTTGAGCCCCAGGCGGCGCGCCGGGCGTTCGGGATCCATGCGCATGGCCCGGCGCTGCGCGCGTTGCGCCAGCAGCGAGTCGGGGCCGACCGAATTGGCGTTGTCCAGGTAGCGCAGCATCGCCGGATGCCGCTCCACCGCCAGCAGCAGGTCGGCGAAGCGGCCCATGCAGTGCGGGCGGATCGCCTCGCGTTCCATCGGCGCCGCGTACAGCGCGGCCGCACGCTTGTCGACCGAGACCGCGAAATGATTGGACCAGAACTGCACCAGGCGCTCGGCGAATCCGGCCGGGGTGGACACCGCGATCCGGTAGCGCGCCGCCAGTTCCTGCGCCTGTGTCTGCCGATACAGCCCGCGCGCGGCCTGCTGCGCCTGCCGGGCGGCCTGCTGCGGATCGCCGGCCGCCTGCTGCCGCGCCTGGCGGCGCTCGCGCTGGTAGTCGGCCTCGCGGCGCAGGTAGGCCAGGCTGTCGGGCAGGCCCTGCAACTCCGCCGCCAGTGGGGGCGACTGCAACTGCGCGGCGAGCCAGTCGCGCGGCTCGCCCATGGCCGCCAGTTCCCCGGGACGGGCGCCCAGGCCGAAGCGGTTGGCGGCGCTCAAGCTCTCGCGGCGGATCATGCAGCGCTCCGGTGATGGCGACAGCCTTGCAAACGCGCAGCACGGGCCGCGGTTGACCGGCCGGTGGCGGCATTGCGCCTGGCCGCCCTGCGCTCTCCCGCCGGTGCCCAGTGCGGGCACAAAAAAGGCCCGGCGCAACGGCCGGGCCTTCGGAGATGCCTCGCAGGTGCGCTTACTTGATCAGGCGCAGCGCGAACGGGTAGCGGTAGGCGACGCCTTCGTTGGCCTTGATGCCGGCCAGGATGCACAGCACCAGGTTCACCACCCACACCACCGGCGCGAGCAAGCCGCCGATGATGATCACGCTGAGCACCATGCAGATCACGTAGGCGATGGCGATGGTGATCTGGAAATTCAGCGCTTCCTTGGCCTGATCGTTGAGGAAGGACTTGGCCGGGTTGTCCTTGTTCACCAGCCAGATGATCAGCGGCACGATGAACCCGAGGAGGATCCCCGACAGATGGGTGATCAGCGCGACCGTGCGGTCTTCCTGGGGGCCTGCCGAGGCCGGCGGCGGCGGCGGGGCGGTGACGTTGTCGAATTCGCTCATCGGTATTCCGTTCCTTTGGTGGTGAGGGGACAAGACGTTTGGCGCGTCACTCTCGGCGGCCCGCGCAGCGCTGTCAAGCGAGGCCGGCACAGCGGGACGCACGCCACGCCGGGCGCCGCGCCGGTCCATCAGCCCATACGGCAGCGGATCGCGCTCGCCCCCGTCGCAGCGTCGTAGCGATCGGGCGCAGCCCATCGCCATGAGTCACAGGTGCAGTGCCGCCAGCGCCTGCAGCACCAACGCGTAGGCGCGATGCCCAGGCCCCGGGCGTGCGACGTTGCCGCCGTCACCTTCCGCGGCGCGCGTCACGGCCCTCAGTCGTTGCCGGCCACCGTCATCCGGCCGACCAGCACTGCACCGATGTGCACGTGCGAGCGCACGTCGATATCGGCACCCACCGCCTCGATGTCCTGGAACATCTGCCGCAGGTTGCCGGCGATGGTGATCTCGTCCACCGGATAGGCGATTTCGCCGTTCTCGATCCAGAACCCGCCGGCGCCGCGCGAGTAATCGCCGGTCACAGGGTTGACGCCGTTGCCCATCAGGTCGGTGACCAGCAGGCCGCGCGGCAGGCCCTTGAGGATGGCCTGCAGGTCCGCCGCGTTGGCTGCCACCTGCAGGTTGTGCACGCCGCCGGCATTGGCGGTGGTCTGCAGGCCCAGCTTGCGCGCCGAATAGCTGCCCAGCACGTAGCGCTGCAGCACGCCGTCGCGCACCAGCGGCGCCTCGCGGGTGGCCACGCCCTCGCCGTCGAAGGCGGCCGAGCGCAGGCCGCGGCGCAGGTGCGGCCGTTCGTCGATCGCGAACCACTCCGGGAACAGGCGGGTGCCGGCGCTGTCGAGCAGGAAACTGGCGCGGCGGTACAGCGCGCCACCGGACACCGCGCCGAGCAGATGCCCGATCAACGAGCGCGCCATTTCCGGCGCGAACAGCACCGGCACCTCGCCGGTCGGCAGCGAGCGCGGCTGCAGCCGCGCCACGGTGCGCTCGGCGGCACGGCGGCCGATCGCCGAGGCGCGTTCCAGGTCCTCGCGTGCCAGCGCGCTGCTGTACCAGCCGTCTCGCTGCATGCCGTCGCCCTGCCCGGCGATCAGCGTGCAGGCGATCGAATGGTGGGTGCTGCGCTCGCAGCCGACGAAGCCGTGCGAATTGGCATAGACCGACAAGCTCTCGCTGCTGCCGGCCGATGCGCCGTCGGAATTGCTGATCCGCGCATCGGCGTCGCGGCCGGCGGCCTCGCAGGCCAGCGCCAGGTCGATCGCCTCCTCGGCCTGCAGCGGCCACGGATGCCAGCGGTCGAAATCCGGCTGCTCGCGCGCCATCAGCGCCGCCTCGGCCAGGCCGGCGGCCACGTCGTCCTCGGTGTAGCGGGCGATCGCGCAGGCCTGGGCGACGGTGGCCTCCAGGCTGGACTCGTGCAGGTCGGCGGTGCTGGCACTGCCCTTGCGCTGGCCGAAATAGACGGTGACGCCGATGCCGCGGTCGCGGGTGGATTCCACCGTCTCTACCGCGCCCAGGCGCACGTTGACGTCCAGCCCGCGGTCTTCGCTGCAGCTGACCTCGGCCTGGCTGGCGCCGAGCGCGCGGGCGCGCGCCAGCAGCCGCTCGGCGATGTCGGACAGGCGCTCCAGGCGCTGCTGGCTGTCGTCGCGGTGCAAATCGGGGGTGATCGCGTTCAATGCTTTATCCTTGTTGTGCGAATCCCTTCGCCCCTGTCCGGCCGTCCTGGCCGGATGTGTTGATTTGATTTCCAGCCCGATCGAGTAGTACGAGCATGCGCGGACGCGACGAAGACACCGGTGAATTCCGCGGCGAAAGCCGCAGCCAGCAACGCCGCGAGGCGCTGGAAGTGCTGAGCCTGGGCGAGAAGCTGGTGGCGCTGACCCCGGCGCAACTGGCCAAGCTGCCGGTGCCCGAGTCGCTGCTGCCGCACATCGCCGAGACCAAGCGCATCACCTCGCACATCGCGCACAAGCGGCAACTGGCGTTCCTGGCCAAGCAGATGCGGCGCGAGGACGAAGCGGTGCTGGAGGCGATCCGCGAAGCCATGGACGTCAACAGCGACAGCGCGCGCCGCGAAGTGGCGGCCATGCATCGGGTCGAGGACTGGCGCGAACGGCTGCTCGCCGAAGGCGACACCGCGCTGGCCGAACTGCTGGCCGAACACCCCGACGCCGACCGCCAGCGGCTGCGCCAGCTGGTCCGCAACGCCAAGGACGAACGGCTGAAGAACAAGCCGCCGCACGCTTACCGCGAGTTGTTCCGGGAGCTGCGCGAGATGATCCTGGGGGGTGCGTCGGGAACGGGGAATGGAGAATCGGGAATCGAAGAAGCGGACGACGACGCGGCGTTCGACGACACGCGCGACTGAGGCGCGGCAACGTCGGCTGCCACGCACAACGGACGACGCGCTCCCAGCCCAGCGAGCGCGGCGCACGATGAACCTGTCCGCCAGCCCTGCAACGCCGCAGCCCACCGCGGCGCCCGCTTTGCCCATTCCCGATTCCCGATTCCCCACTCCCGGCTCCTAGGCCGTCCCGCCCACGGTCAGCCCGTCGATCAGCAGCGACGGCTGGCCCACGCCCACCGGCACGCTCTGCCCGTCCTTGCCGCAGACGCCGACGCCTTCGTCCAGCGCCAGGTCGTGGCCGATCATGCGCACCTTCTGCATGGTCTCCGGGCCGTTGCCGATCAGGGTGGCGCCCTTCACCGGCGCGGTGACCCTGCCGTCCTCGATCAGGTAGGCCTCGGTGGCCGAGAACACGTACTTGCCGCTGGTGATGTCGACCTGGCCGCCACCGAAGTTGACCGCGTACAGGCCCTTCTTCACCGAGCGGATCATCTCCTCGGGATCGTGCTGGCCGGCGCGCATGTAGGTGTTGGTCATGCGCGGCATCGGCAGGTGCGCGAACGATTCGCGGCGGCCGTTGCCGGTCGGCGCCACGCCCATCAGCCGCGCGTTGAGCGTGTCCTGCATGTAGCCGACCAGCACGCCGTCCTCGATCAGGGTGGTGCAGTTGGTCGCGGTGCCCTCGTCGTCGACGTTGAGCGAACCGCGGCGGCCGTCCAGGGTGCCGTCGTCGACGATGGTGACGCCGGGCGAAGCCACGCGCTGGCCGATGCGGCCGGCGTAGACGCTGGTGCCCTTGCGGTTGAAGTCGCCTTCCAGGCCATGGCCGACCGCCTCGTGCAGCAGCACGCCGGGCCAGCCCGGGCCCAGCACGACCTGCATCACCCCGGCCGGCGCCGGCACCGCCTCCAGGTTCACCAGCGCCTGGCGCAAGGCCTCGCGCGCGAAGGCTTCCGGACGGCCATCGGCGAACAGCGTGGTGTAGTCGTAGCGGCCACCGCCGCCGGCATAGCCGGATTCGCGGCGGCCCTGCTGTTCGACGATCACCTGCACGTTCAGCCGCACCAGCGGGCGCACGTCGGCGGCGAGCACGCCGTCGCTGCGCGCCACCAGCACCGTGTCCACGCCGCCGGACAGGCTCACCATCACCTGCTGCACGCGCGGGTCGGCGGCGCGCAGGTACTGGTCGAGCCGCCGCAGCAGCTCCACCTTGTGCGCGTTGTCCATCGCGTCCACCGGATCCAGCGCCGGATACAGCGCGCGGCCGCCGCCGCGCTGCAGCGCGTGCGCCGGCTGCGCGCCGCCGTCGCGGGAGATGGCCCGCGCCGACTGCGCCGCGGCCAGCAGCGCGTCGCGGTGGATGTCGTCGGAATAGGCGAAGCCGGTCTTCTCGCCGGAGATCGCGCGCACGCCCACGCCCTGCTCGATGGAGTGGGCGCCGTCCTTGACGATGCCGTCCTCCACGCTCCAGCTCTCGCGCCGCGAATGCTGGAAATACAGGTCGCCGAAGTCGATGCCGGGGCCGAGCAGCGTGCCGAAGGCGCGCTCCAGGCTGGTGGCATCCAGGCCGGCGGGAAGCAACAGGCGGGTTTCGGCGAGGCTCAGGGCGTGATCGTTCATGAGCTCAACATGGGGGAGGAAGGCGCGCAGCGCAAGCGGCGGGCGGCACAGTCTGAACACGGCAGGCGCGCGGGAAGCGCGGCGGTCTCCAGGCAATGCACCGCATCCCATGCACGCGCAGGGCGCCGCGCCGCTGGCATTCGTGCGGATCGGCACCGCGCGCAGCGGTCCACATCCCCAATCCCGACTCCCCAATCCCGGCTTTTCAGGGCTTCCCGGACGCAGCCGGCGGCGTCGCGGCAGGCGCCGCCGGCGGGCGCGCCGACTCGCGCTCGATCACGTCCACCTTGGGATCCTTCCACGGCCCGGTGACCCGGTAGGTGCGCGCGCCGATGTTGCCCAGCGGCTTGCCCAGCACCGCGTTGGCGGCGGCGCCGACCGCCGCGCCGACCGGCCCGCCGGCCACCGCGCCGACCACGGTCAGCAGGTTGCCGGACTTGGGATTGACGTCGATGGTCTGGTCGAACTGCTGGGCGCGCAGGTCGGCCTCGCCGCGCACCTTGATCTCCGCGGCCGGGCCATCGATGACCAGGTTGTCGCTGCGCGCCAGGCCGTCGCCGAAACGGATCTGGCCGTCGATGCGGTTGAAGGCGAAGCCCTTGGAGAAGAAGTCGCGGAAATCGAACATCAGCCGCCGCGGCAGTTGCGCCACGCTGAGCAGGCCGAGCACGCGCCCTGCGCCCGGGTTCAGTTCCAGCAATTGCCCATTGCGCGCGGCCACGTCGAGCTGCCCCTGCACCGTGGCCAGCTGCAGGCCGGACGGCGTGCCCGGCCAGGCGGCGCTGAGCGTCAGCTGGCCTTCGCCGCCGCGCACCTGCCCGCCGAAGTCCAGGTTCTGCATCAACTCGCCCAGGTCGCGGCTGTCGACGTTGGCGTTGAGCTGGGTCCGGGCGGTGGCGCCCTTGCCGCGCCAGTCGCCGCTGATGTCGATCTTCTGCTTGTCCGAACGCAGGTGCAGCTGGTCCACCTGCATGCCGTCGGCGAGCTTGCGCGTGCGCAGCGAGGCCGCGCCGAGGGTCATCGCGCCGAAGCGCAGGTCGTCCACGTCCAGCGCCAACGCCGGGATCGTGGCCGGGTCCAGGCTGTCGGCGAACGGGCCGGCCGGGACCGGGCCGGCGCTGCCGGCGACCCCGCTGTCGGCGGGCGTGGCGACCACCGCCGTCGGCGTGCCGTTCGCCACCGGCAAGGTGGCCGTGGCCGAGCGCCAGTGCACCCGCGCCAGGCGTCCGCCGAGCACGCCGCCGTCCTTGGTCGGCACGCTGAGGTCGCCGGCCAGGGCCGGGCCGTCCAGATGCACGTCGATGCTGTCGGCCTGCGGCAGCAGGCGCAGGCGGGTGTTGTCGAACACCCCGCCCAGCAACAGCAGATGGTCGGCCAGGATCTCGATGCGCCGCAGCGGCATCGGGTCTTCGCCGCCGTTGGCCGCGGCGGCGTTCGGATCGGGGCGGCTGACCACGCTGATCCAGTCGATGGCGTTCAGCGCCGCGGTGCGCCCGCTGACCACCAGGCCGCTGGCCGGCGGTTCGTCGGCGACGTGGTCGCTGCCCATCACCACGCGCACGCCGGTCTTGCCGCCCTGGCTGCGCGCCGCCAGCGCCATCAGCTTGCCGAAGGCCACCTCGATGCGGCCGCTGCCGACCGGCAGCGGCACGTTGACCGAGGTCGCCAGCGGCGTGGCCGGCGCCTTGTCCATCGGCGCCGGCATCAGCAACTGGGTGCCGACCAGGTCCGAGCGCAGCTGCAGCCGGGTCGGCGGCTGCGCGCCGCCGTCGGGGGTCTTGGGCAGGCCGACGCCGATGTTCCAGCGCGAGCGGCCCTGCACGTACGGCTTGAGCCAGGCCATTTCCGGCACCCGGTCGAGCAGTTCGTTCGCGTCCAGCGACGCGCTCAGCGCGGCCTCGAAGGCCTGTTGCGGGTCCTGCACGCCGTCGCCGGCGCGCAGCGCCAGTTCGCCCTGGTGGCCCTGGTAGGCCACGCTCAGCTTCTGCGCGGCGAATCCGGTATCGCTGTAGTTGGCGCTGCCGCGCATGTCGTCGAAGGCCAGGTCCCAGCGCTTGTCGGCGATATGCGCGCCGAGCAGGTCGACCGTGCCGCGCAGGTGGTGGGTGCCGATGTCGGCGCGCAGCGGCTGCAGCAGGTCGAAGGTGACATCGGCCGGCCCCGACGCGCTGAGCGCATCCAGGGTGTCGCCGTAATGGGCGTGCAGCGGACTCTGCCGCAGCATCGCCAGCAGCTTGCCGGTCTCGGCGCGGGTGCTGGCCAGCACGCTGAGCTGGCCTTCCTTGTAGTCGGGCAGCGCCGCCGACAGCTGCTCCACCGGCACCCCGCCCATGCTGCCGCGGCCGTGCACCTCGAAGCCGTTGCCGATGAAGGCGACGCTGGCGTCCACGTTCTCCACCGCCGGCCAGTCGTGCTGGAAGCGCACCTTGGCGTCCTCCAGCCGCGCGGTCGCCTCGAAGCGGCCGTTGTGGTCGGCGAACGGCCAGTCGTCCAGGTCGCCGGAGACCAGCGCATGGCCGTCGCGCAGGCGCCCGCCCTGCAGCGCGGCGTCGAGCCAGTCGGTGGCGGCCTTGCTCATCTTGGAATGGACCCAGAACTTCTTCGCCGCCACCACCGGCGCGTCCTGCAGGTCGGCGGCCAGGTCGATCCACGGCCGCGAGCCGTCGTCCTGGAAGCGCAGCCCGCCGCGCACGTCGGCGCCGTAGTCGCTGCCCTGCACGCGCAGCCCCGGGGTCGCTACGCGCAGGCCGTCGCCATCGCGGAAGGCGACGATGCGCCCGGCCAACTGGACTTGGTGGACCACGCCGAAGCCGCTGGGCCAGTCGACGCGGACCGGGCTGCCGGCCTCCAGCGCCAGTTCGCCGGCCTGGGCATCGCCGTCGAAGCGGCCGCGCAGCCCGCTCACCCCAGGCGCACCGCCCGCCGGCGCGAATGCCAGGTCCGCCAGCCGCCCCTGGCCGTACAGCGGACCGCCGGGAACCCCGCTCACCGCCACCTGGGTCAGTTGCAGACGCGGCCGTGCCACCGCCAACCAACTGCGCAGGCTGGGCGAAAGCCGATCGCTGAGTCCGGCCACCGCGATCAGCGGCGCCAGGTCGAGCCGATCGCCGTACAGGGCGTAACGGCGCCCGCCGGCCACGCTCAGCCCGTCCAGGCGTTGCAGCGGCAGTCCGGCCTGGCCGAACTGCAGTTGCGGCGCATCCAGCCGCCAGCCGCCGTCGATCTGGCGCCAGCGCGCCTTCGCGCGGAAGGTGGTGAAGGCGAGCTGCGGCCGGGTGCGCCCGTCGGCCAGCGGCGCGCCGCGCAGGCGCAGCTCGCGCAGCGTGGCGTCCACGGTCACCCCGGCGACCCGGCGCTGCTGCAGGTCCAGCCAGGCCTGGACGTCGCCGACGCCGCCCTGCAGTTCGATGCCGGCCGCATGCAGCAGGCCGGCCCAGCCGGCCAGTTCCGCCGGGCGCACCGCCAGGTAGGCCTGGCCGTCGCCACTGCGACGGTCCAGGTCCAGCACCGCGGTCAGCGGCGCCTGTTGCAGATCGCTCCAGCCGTGCACGCCCACCTGCAGGCGCTCGCCGTTCACGCGCATCCGCAGGTCGATCTTCGGCACCTGCGCTTCCAGGCCCAGCGACGGGGCGTGTACACGCAGGCGTCCATCGATGACCTGCAACTCGCCCAGCCCTTCCAGCGCATCCAGCGGATCGCCGCCCTGCCCCGAGGTCGGCAGGCCCTGCACGCTCCAGTTGCCGTCGTCGGCGCGCAGCAGGGTCAGCGCCAGGCCGCGCAGGCGCAGTTCGGTGAACGAGCGCCCGGGCAGCAATCCCGCGTACATCGACACCAGCACCTCGGCCTGGCCGATGCGCACGCCGTCGCCGGCGCCAATGCGCAGCCCGTCCAGGCGCAGCAACGGACCGCGCCGGGTCCAGGCCGTCTCCAGCCGGTCGAAGCGGATCGGCCGCCCGGCACGCTCGCTCAGCCACGCCGCCACCTGCTGCGGATGCCGCTCCACGAACGGCAGCGCCTGGCTCAGCGCGCCCACCGCCAGGGCCACGCACACCAGCCCGATCGCCACCGCGTAGAACGCGAAACGGCGAGCCAGGCGCAGGCGGCGGCGCAGCGGGGTGTGCATCAGGTGCGGGGAATGGGGAATCGGGAATGGGGAATCGCAACAGCAGAGCGCGAACTGCTCATTGCCGTGTGAAATTCGGCCGAGGAATCCAGGGACGCGTCAGCGCAAACAGCGCGCTCTTCCCCCATTCCCCATTCCCGA
>NZ_NSGT01000124.1:0-1102 GCF_009192905.1 Xanthomonas sp. LMG 12459 | reverse complement strand
GGACCCTCAACGGCAGCGCCTACACCTACGCCGGCACCAACCCGGGCAGCACGGTGAGCGTGGGCAGCGCCGGCCATGAGCGGACGGTGACCAACGTGGCCGCCGGCCGCGTGTCCGGGACCAGCACCGATGCGGTCAACGGCTCGCAGCTGTATGCCACCAATACCGAACTGGGCAAGGTCGGCACCACCGTCAACAGCATTCAGGAAGGCGCGGGCGTGAAATACGCCCACACCAACTCGACCGGGGCCGACAGCACTGCCAGCGGTACCGACAGCAGCGCGATGGGACCGGCGGCGAGTGCGTACGGCGACAGCGCGGTGGCACTGGGCAATGGCGCGGTGGCGGGCGATGCGAACGATCCGGCCGTGGCCAACGCCGTGGCACTGGGCAAGGCGGCCACGGCCAGCGGCGGCGCTGCCATCGCCGTCGGCAACAACAGCAAGGCCCAAGCTCTCAACAGCATCAGCGTCGGCAACGCGTCCGAGGCCACCGGCGACTACAGCAGCGCCATCGGCTACCAGGCCAAGGCCACCGGCGCCGCCAGCAGCGCCATCGGCACCTTGGCCGAGGCCAGCGGCGGCTACAGCAGCGCCGCTGGCTACCTGGCCAAGGCCACCAGCAGCGGCAGCAGCGCTTTCGGCACCGGCGCCAACGCCAGCGGCGTCTACAGCAGCGCTTTCGGCACCAGCGCCCAGGCTATCGCCAAAGATGCCATGGCTATGGGTGTCTCTGCCCTTGCCAGCGGCAAGGATGGTATGGCGATAGGGGCCTTCGCTAATGCTATTGGCGCCCAAAGCACCGCGGTGGGAGCGGCGGCGAACGCGTACGGCGACAGCGCGGTGGCACTGGGCAATAGCGCGGTGGCGGGCGATGCGAACGATTCGGCCGTGGCCAACGCCGTGGCGCTGGGCAAGGCGGCCACGGCCAGCGGCGGCGACAGCCTGGCGCTGGGCGCAGGCGCAGCGGCGGCGCAGGCCGGCGCCGTGGCGCTGGGCAGCGGCAGCAGCACGGCCGCGGCGGTGGCGACCACCGGCGGGGCGCCCATAACCAGCGCCGCCCCGAGCCGTGCGGCCCCGCCGCCCACCCTCAGCGGCCGCGG
>NZ_NSGT01000123.1:0-9144 GCF_009192905.1 Xanthomonas sp. LMG 12459 | reverse complement strand
CATGACAGTTGACTCCTACGGCGGTTTGTGTTGCCTGCGCAACGCGGACGCGCGCTACGCGCTAGAAGTTGCGGGTGAAGCGCACCGTGCCGCTGCCGTCGGCACTGCGCACCTGCACCACGAAGCGCAACTGGTCGTGGGCGCTGCTGCGCACCGTGCCGACGTAGTCGGTGTAGGCGTCGGTGCGGACCGCGCGCAGCGCCACCGGCTGGCGCTGGCCGCTGAGGTCGGTCGCCACCGCCTCCACCGTGCCCACCGCCGGTGCTTCCTCGCCGCCATGCAGGGTGCGCAGCGCGATCATCACCAACGCGGTGTCGGCCTCGCGGGCGATGCCGTAGCGGCGTGCCACGTCTTCGCTCATCGCCAGGGTGGGCAAGGCGTTGTAGTGCACGCGCAGCGTGCCGAAATCGGCCTGCGCCGGGGTGGCGGCGAGCAGCGTCGCCGGGCGTGGGGTGTCCTGGTCCGAGCAGGCGGCCAGGGCCAGGCATAGCAGCGCAACGGGCAAGACACGCATCGGCGCTCTCCGGGTTGGCGTGGCGAACAACAGGTCGTGCGCAGTCGCCAAGGGGATGCCGACGGCGCTCAGGAGTCGCAGTGTACGAGGGGGCGACGCCGATGCCGAGTACCGTCCGTGCCCGTCTGGTGCCCGCAGCGCTCAGTCGTCGTTGGCGGCGGACAGGGCACGACCGCGTTGCGCCGCCGCGGCGATCGCGGCTTCAGTCAGCGCCTCGAAGCCGCCGCGCTGGAAGGTCTCGATCGCGGCCTGGGTGGTGCCGTTGGGCGAGGTCACCCGCCGGCGCAGTTCGCTCGGCGCCTCGCCGGATTCGGTGAGCATGCGCGCCGCGCCGAGCACGGTCTGCAGGGTCAGGGTGCGCGCGGTGTCGGCGGGCAGGCCCTGCGCGATGCCGGCCGCTTCCATCGCCTCGGCGAGCAGGAACACGTAGGCGGGCCCACTGCCGGACACCGCGGTGACCGCATCGATCAGCGCCTCGTCCTCGACCCACACGGTGACCCCGGCGGCGGCCAATACGCGCTCGGCGTGGGCGCGCTGTCCGGCGTCGACGCCGGCGCTGGCGAACAGGCCGGTGACGCCGGCGCCGAGCAGGGCCGGGGTGTTGGGCATCGCGCGGACCAAGGCGTGCCCGCCGCCGAGCCAGCGGTCCAGTTGCGCGGTGGTGATGCCGGCGGCGATGGACACCAGCAGCGGCCGCTGCGCCAGCGCCAGCGTCGCCAGTTCGGTGCAGACCCCGCGCAGCACTTGCGGCTTGACCGCGAACATCCACAGCGCCGCGCCGTCGGCGGCCTCGGCCGCGGAGGCGACGGCGTGGACGCCGTACTCGGCGACCAGGGCTTCGCGCAGTGCCGCCACTGGCTCGGCCACACGGATGCGGCGCGGATCGGCGCCCTGCCGGACCAGCCCGGCGATCAGGCTGCGCGCCATGTTGCCGCCGCCGATGAAGGCGATATCGGCCGCTTGGGAATCGGGGGAAGCGGAAGCCATGTGCGCACCGTCGCGAAGAGGGAGCGCCATGGTAGCGGCTGCGCCGCGCCGCGCCGCGTTGCTGCGGTGCGGCGCAGTCCGGGTCACGCTGCGGAAGAACGCGCCGGCCGCCATGCGGACCGGCGCGACGGACTCAGTTGGACTCGGTGAAGGTGATCGACGGCGTGCTGCCGCCGGCCGTCGAGCAGCTGCCCAGGTTGAGGTTGTTGGTCTCGCCGGTGCTGCCGGCATTGGCCGCGCAGGTCGGGGCGGCGGTGGAGCCGTTGGTGGCGGCCACCTTCACCGTGATCGACGAGCCGGAGTTGAAGTTGGCGCTGGAACCGCCGGCGTTGCCGACCACGTTGAACTCGGCGTCCTTCCACACGGTGGCCAGCTTGACCACGCTGTCCCTGGCGCTGACGCTGTAGGCGGTGCCGTTGTTGGTGAAGGTGATGGTGTCGTTGCCGTTGGCGGTGGCCGAACCGGTCAGCTTGAGGTTGGCCAGTTGCGTGGCCGGCACGTCCGGCGCGCTGACCGCATTGCTGTTGCGGTAGCAGTCCGAACCGCCGCCGCTCATCCAGCCGCTCGGGCAGCTGCTGCCGTAGCCGATCAGCCAGTACTGCATGAACACCGCGGCCTGGCCCTGGGTCTCGTAGTCGGTGGCGTAGACGAACTGCTGCCACACGGTGCAGCCGGAGCGGCCGCCGCAGACGCTGGTGGTGGCGTTGTAGTTGGAGTTGATCTGCAGCGAGTACTCGTTCGGGCCGAGGATGCCGCCGCCGCCGAAGGAGGCCACGCCCACGCCTTTCTCCGAGGTCACGCCGGTCACCTGCGGGAAGCTGCCCACGACCTTGCTGATCAGGCTGCTGGAACGCAGCGCGTAGTCGTAGCCGTTGCCGGTGGTCTCGGTGGCGCCGAACAGGATCTTGTGCGGGATCGGATGCACGCGGCGGGTCAGGGTCTTGCAGACGTCCGTTTGCCACTGCGTATCGGGGAAGTTGGCATGGAAGCAGCCTTCCGCCGGCGTTGGTTGATGCGCCATGGTTTCGCGCCAGGCGGTGCGTGCCTGGACTTCCGCGGGCGACATCATCGCTTCTTCGTTGGTCCAGGCCGGCGTCGCCGTCGGCGCGGCCATGGCCGCGGGGACGTGCAGCAGACCAATGACGCAGGAGGCGAACAGCAATCGGGTGGATGCTTGCATCTGTGACCTCGTTCGAGCCGAGCGCATTCGGCAATGGACTGCGGAGTACCCGCGGTCGGCCGCCATGGAAGCGAAGCGCGCGCGTCTGAAACGTGACTGAATTAACGGTTTGCAACCGTGTCGCATGGTTCAGGAAGCACTGTCGGCGCGAACCTTTCATTCATCCCGAAATTCTATGGTTTTCAACGAGATCGCCTACGACATAATTCCGATGTTGGTGAATCGATTTTGAAGCGGCCGTAGACAAATCATCACGGTGTCACGGGCACTGCGGTAATGCGGCGCGGCAGCAGGGGGGTCAGCCGGAAGCGCGCGGACCGCGCGCCCCGAACAGGGCGGTGCCGACCCGCACCATGGTGGCGCCGGCGGCGATGGCGTCGGCGAAGTCGCTGCTCATGCCCATCGACAAGGTGTCGACCTGCGGGTGGGCGGTGCGCAGCCGCGCGAACAGGGCGTGCATGCGCGCGAACGCGTCGATGCGGCGTTCGGCCTCCGGCCACGGCGCGGGAATGGCCATCAGCCCGCGCAGCATCAGCGCCGGCTGCGCGGCGATGGCCGCGGCCAGCACGTCCACGGCGTCGGGCTGGCAGCCATGCTTGCTGGCCTCGTCGTCGATGTTGACCTGGATCAGCACGTTCAGCGGCGCGCGTTCGGGTGCTGCCGCGCGGCCCTTGGCCAGGGCGGCGACCAGCTTGGGCCGGTCCACGGTCTGCACCCAGTCGAACAGCGTCGCCGCCTGTTCGGCCTTGTTCGACTGCAGGTGGCCGATCAGATGCCATTCCAGTCCGGCCTCGGCCAGCGCGGCGATCTTGGCCGCCGCTTCCTGCACGTAGTTCTCGCCGAAGGCGCGCTGCCCCTGCGCGGCCAGCGCCGCCACGGCCTCGGCCGGCTGGGTCTTGGACACCGCCAGCAACTGCGCGTGCGGGCGCCCTGCGGCGTCGGCGGCGCGGTCCATGTCCAGGCGAATCTGTTGCAGCGGAGAGAGGGGCACGGCGGCGTTCCGGCAAAGGGAAGGGCGCTATACTGCCGGCCGGGGAATCATCCTTCCAGTCGCAGCCCAAGGGGAAAAGCAGCGTATGGATATCGCTGAACTATTGGCGTTCTCGGTCAAGAACAAGGCGTCCGACCTGCACCTGTCCGCGGGCCTGCCGCCGATGATCCGGGTCGATGGCGACGTCCGCCGCATCAACATTCCGGCGCTGGACCACAAGCAGGTGCACGCGCTTGTCTACGACATCATGTCGGACAAGCAGCGCCGCGACTACGAGGAATTCCTCGAGGTCGACTTCTCCTTCGAGATTCCCAGCCTGGCGCGCTTCCGCGTCAACGCGTTCAACCAGAACCGCGGCGCCGGCGCGGTGTTCCGCACCATTCCCTCGGAAGTGCTGACCCTGGAAGACCTGGGCTGCCCGCCGATCTTCCGTCAGCTGATCGACCAACCACAGGGCCTGATCCTGGTCACCGGGCCGACCGGTTCGGGCAAGTCGACCACGCTCGCCGGCATGATCGACTACATCAACAAGAACGAATACGGCCACATCCTCACCGTCGAGGATCCGATCGAATTCGTGCACACCTCGCAGAAGTGCCTGATCAACCAGCGCGAGGTGCACCGCGACACCCACGGCTTCAACGAGGCGCTGCGCTCGGCGTTGCGCGAAGACCCGGACATCATCCTGGTCGGCGAGTTGCGCGACCTGGAAACCATCCGCCTGGCGCTGACCGCGGCGGAAACCGGCCACCTGGTGTTCGGCACCCTGCACACCAGCTCGGCGGCCAAGACCATCGACCGCATCATCGACGTGTTCCCCGCCGGCGAGAAGCCGATGGTGCGCTCGATGCTGTCCGAATCGCTGCGCGCGGTGATCTCGCAGGCGCTGCTGAAGAAGGTCGGCGGCGGCCGCACCGCGGCCTGGGAAATCATGGTCGGCACCCCCGCCATCCGCAACCTGATCCGCGAGGACAAGGTCGCGCAGATGTACTCGGCGATCCAGACCGGCCAGCAGAACGGCATGCAGACCCTGGACCAGCACCTGCAGGACCTGGTCAAGCGCAGCCTGATCACCCGCAACCAGGCTCGCGAGTACGCCAAGGACAAGCGGTTGTTCGAGTGAGGCCGGGAATCGGGAATAGGGAATCGGGAATGGGAAGAGCAACCGCCCCATCCTTCCCGCTTCCGGATGCCCGCTGCTGCGATTCCCGATTCTCCATTCCCGATTCTCCATTCCCGATTCTCAGCTCCGAAGGAGCCGACCATGAGCACCATCGACTTCACCTCCTTCCTGAAACTGATGGCGCACCAGAAGGCGTCGGACCTGTTCATCACCTCGGGCATGCCGCCGGCGATCAAGGTGCACGGCAAGATCACCCCGATCACGCAGACGCCGCTGACCCCGCAGCAGAGCCGCGACCTGGTGCTGAACGTGATGACGCCGGCGCAGCGCGAGGAGTTCGAGAAGACCCACGAGTGCAACTTCGCCATCGGCGTGGCCGGGGTCGGGCGCTTCCGCGTCAGCTGCTTCTACCAGCGCAACCAGGTCGGCATGGTGCTGCGCCGGATCGAGACGCGCATTCCCAGCGTGGACGAGCTGAACCTGCCGCCGGTGATCAAGACCCTGGCGATGACCAAGCGCGGCATCATCATCTTCGTCGGCGCCACCGGCACCGGCAAGTCGACCTCGCTGGCGGCGATGATCGGCTACCGCAACCAGAACTCCACCGGGCACATCATCACCATCGAGGACCCGATCGAGTTCGTGCACAAGCACGAGGGCTGCATCATCACCCAGCGCGAGGTCGGCATCGACACCGACAGCTGGGAGAACGCGCTGAAGAACACCCTGCGCCAGGCGCCGGACGTGATCATGATCGGCGAGGTGCGCACCCGCGAGGGCATGGACCATGCCATCTCCTTCGCCGAGACCGGCCACCTGGTGCTGTGCACCCTGCACGCCAACAACGCCAACCAGGCGATGGACCGCGTCATCAACTTCTTCCCCGAGGACCGCCGCAGCCAGCTGCTGATGGACCTGTCGCTGAACCTGCGCGGCGTGGTCGCGCAGCAGCTGATCCCGACCCCGGACGGCAAGGGCCGCCGCGTGGCCATGGAGATCATGCTCGGCACGCCGCTGGTGCAGGACTACATCCGCGAGGGCGAGATCCACAAGCTCAAGGACGTGATGAAGGAATCCACCAACCTGGGCATGAAGACCTTCGACCAGAGCCTGTTCGAGCTGTACCAGGCCGGCGAGATCAGCTACGAGGATGCGCTGCGCCACGCCGATTCGCAGAACGAGGTGCGCCTGCGCATCAAGCTGGCGCAGGGCGGCGACGCGCGCACCCTGGCGCAGGGCCTGGACGGGGTCGAGATCGCCGAGGTGCGCTGAGCCTGGTGGGCGAGCGCAGGGCCGGCCGCAGGGTGCGCCGGTGCGGAACCAGGATCGCGCCGGTTGTCTCGCGTTCCTGTGCGGGTGTCGAGTTTTCAATCAAGCGTCCGTCGTCGGTCCATCGTGGACGCGTCAGCCGAAGGGAGGGAAGCCGCCATGAACGAACTGCCTGAAGTGCTTTGGTCGAACGAGCCGCATGCCGGCGACTACATCAATTCCGTGGCGGTGTCCGACGATGGCAATGTCATCGTCGCCGGCACCTTCTTCCACGATTACGGCGATACGACGCAGACGTCCGGGCTGGACGCAGTGCCTGTCGAGCAGCGCAAGGTCTTCGAGCGTATCGCGCCTGCTGCCACGCGCAGCGACGTCGGCAACGATCAGCAAGGGTGTTACGGCACCTACGCCTGGGATGGGGCCGGCAACCTGCTGCTGAAGAAGGAATTCGAAGGCTGGCAGGGCGTGTATTGGGTCGATGTCGCGGGGGACGGGGGCACCATGGCCAGCTGCGGCTGGAAGAGCCAGCAACCGTACGCCGGCTTCATCGGTGCCTGGGCGGTCTCGGGCGGGAAGGAATTGCTGTCCTATGCGCTCCCCGGTCGCGGCAACATGGTGTCGCTGGACGCGCGTGGGCAAACGTTGCTGGCCGGGGCCGAGCAGGGCTATCTGTTCTGCCGCGAGGGCGACGCGTCCTTCGGTGCGCCCGTGTGCATCGCCCTGAGCGGCAAGGGCGACACCGTGGTCGCCACGGGCATCGCCGCAGACGGCGCCACCGGGCTGGTGGCCAGCTATCACGGCGAGATCGTCCTGTTCTCGATCACGTCCGGACAAGCGGCGGCCCTGGCGCGCTGGCAGTTGCCCAACGGCGCCTACACCCACGGCGCGGTGCTGTCCGGCGATGGGCGCAGGGCCTATGCCGGCGCCAGCGACGGCACGCTGTACGCGTTCGACGTGGCGGCGTTCCAGAAAACGCCTGGGCCGGCCTGGACCGAGACGGTGCCCGAGGGCGCCACCACCATCTACGGGGTGGCCTGCGATCGCGCCGGCAACAAGGCCGCGATCGCCGGCAATCTCAAGGGCGGTGGCGTCGTCGCCGTGTACGCCGATGCCGGCACCGCTGCGACGCTGCAGTGGACCGCGCACAGCGCGCACTCGCCCAACTGCCTGGCGTTCGACCCTGACGGGCGCTGGCTGGGGCTGGCCGATGGCCATCCCGATGGGACGCCCGGCGGGTTCACCCTCTGGAACGCGGTCGACGGCACGGCGCTTTGGTCCTATGGCACGGACAACATGAGCTGGCCGATCCGGCTGAACAGCGGTGCCACCGTGGTGGTGGGCGGCAGCGACGACGGCTCGGTCACCGCCTTCGTCGGCCCCGGTTCGGCGATCGGCCGTGGCCGTGCGGAGTCGGATGGATGACAGGCAGGGACGCCGAGGCGCCGTTGCGTACGCGCGTCGCGGCGCCGCGCCGTCCCGGCGCGCTGCTGGTGCTGTCGGTGGTGCTGGTGGGGGCGTGGCTGGCGGTCTTCGAGTTGGCGCGGGTCCTGGACTATCAGCCGCATGCGAGCCTGTGGTTCCCGCCGGTGGCGGTGACGCTGGCCACGTTCATGGTGCTGGGCTGGCGCGGTGCGCCGGCGATCGCCATCGCCTGCGTGCTGGCCACGCTGCTCAGCTTCTATCGCACCAGCGACCACCCCGTCGTCCCCGGTCGGGCGGTGCTGGGATACGCGCTGTTGTTCACCGCCCAGCAGTTCTGCGTCTGGGGCGGCCTGGCCTGGCTGCTGCGCCTGGTCGGCCGCGGGGTGTCCTCGAGCAGCCTGCCACGTGTGGTCACCTGCTTCATCCTGGGGGGCGGTGTGGCGTCGCTGCTGTCTGCCTGCCTGGGCGGCGCGGGGCTGGCCGTCACCGGCGCGATCGACTTGCCGAGCATGCTGGCGCAGTTGATCCCGTGGGCGATCGGCGACTACGCCGGCCTGCTGGCGCTCGGCCCGCTGGCGATCGTCGGGGTGCTGCGCCTGGCCGAGTGGCTGCAGATCGTGCCGCAGCCGGGTATCCCGCGCCTGTCGGGGATGGTCGCGCCGGCCGGAAGCGTCTCTGCCTACTTGGTCAAGCTCGCGTTGCTGCTCGGCGTCACCCTGGCGGTGATGGCGCTGGCGGCGGCGTTGCCGCGGCAGCCGGCCGTGGTGTTCGCGCTGTTCGTGGTGGTGGTGATCCAGTTGTGGATCGTGCATACCCACGGGATGCTGCAGGCGCTGGTGGCGATCGCGGCCTTCAGCCTGCTGATTGCCGTGGCCACGCCGTTGCTGCGGCTCGAGGCGCAGGCGCTCGCGCTGCAGTTCGCCATGATCAGCCTGGCGGCGAACAGCTACTTCGGCTTGGCCGTCCCCGGGCTCTATGCCGACAACACGCGGCTGCGCCATGCGCTGGTGCGCGATCCGGTGACCGCGGCGCTGTCGCGCACCGGATTCCTGGAGCAGGTGCTCAACGATCTGCAAGTGGCCGCGCAGGACCCACGTCCGCTGGCGGTGATCGTCGCCGACATGGACAACCTCAAGGCGATCAACGACCAGTTCGGACACGCCGCCGGGGATGCGGCCCTGCGCGCCTTCGTCAAGCGCTGCCGGCGTTGCCTGCGACCGGGCCAGTTGCTGGGGCGCCGGGGCGGCGACGAGTTCGCGCTCTACCTGCCGCTGACCACGCCGGAGAGGGCGCAGGGGCTGATCGACGCGCTGCGCGGTGCGCTTGCCAAGCCCGGCGACGACGACGGATTCGCGACCGCACTGTCGGCCAGCTTCGGCCTGGCCCTGTGCCACCGCCGGGATCTGGACGCGGAGGCGCTGGAGGAGCTTCTCGAACGCGCCGATGCAGAGATGTACGCGGACAAGCGGCAGCGCCGCGCGGTGGCTGTGCGCTGAGGGTTCCGCTTGTCCCGTCGGGAGGAGGTGCCAGCAGGGGCGGATGAGGGGAGGGCGAAGCCTCGTGGTCTTGGTTCGGCGGGACGCTTCGCGCCGTACCCTCGCCCCAACCCCTCTCCCGAGGGGAGAGGGGCTTTAGCTGTTCCTTCTCCCCTCGGGAGA
>NZ_NSGT01000122.1:0-9322 GCF_009192905.1 Xanthomonas sp. LMG 12459 | reverse complement strand
CCTGCGCCAGTTCCGCCGGCAGCGGCTGGGAGCGGGCGGTGCCGGCGGAACTGGCGCAGGCGGCGGCCGGACGCTGGGCCGACACGCCGCAGGCGCTGGCCCGTGCGCCGGGCGGCCGCCTGTGGTGCCTGCGGCAACCGCTGCGCAGCGAATCGGCCAGCCTGGTGCGCGCGCGCATCGCCGCCGGCGAGGACTGGGCGGCCTTGCTGCCGGCACCAGTGGCGGCCTATATCCGCGACCATGCTCTGTATGCGTCCGGTGCCGCCGCCGCTGGCTGAATACGCGTCCTGCCGGGGTCGCCTATAATTCGCCCCATTCCATCGAGTTCGCCGCTTTGTCCAGTCAAGCCCACGTCATCAAGACCCAAGTCCCCAATCCGCCGCCGCCGCTGCCGGTCCTGCTCGCCCACGTCCGCGAGGCAGTCGAGGAACTCAAGGCCAAGGACGTGGCGGAAATCGACGTGCGCGGCAAGTCCAGCGTCACCGACTACCTGGTCATCGTCTCCGGCACCTCCACCCGCCACGTCAAGTCGATCGCCGACGAAGTCATCAAGTACGCCAAGCGCCTGGATGTCATGCCGCTGGGCGTGGAAGGCGAGCGCGAGGCCGAGTGGGTACTGGTCGATCTCGGCGACGTGGTGGTGCACGTGATGCTGCCGCGGGTGCGCGAGTTCTATGCGCTGGAGCGGCTGTGGACGGTCGGCGACCAGCCGCCGGGCGACGACGACGACTCGGCACGCGATGCCTAAGCGGCGCAATCCCGCGCGCAGCGTCGGCAGCGAGGCGTTGCCGGTCAGCAAGCGTGTCGGCGCGACCGAATCGACACCCGCGACGCCGGCACGCAAGCGCTTCGACTCCCTGGTCAAGCGTCTGGAGCGCGCCCGTGCGCAGTTGCATGCGTGGCAGGACGCGCTGCCGCGCTGGGAGCAGCGTTTCCACGAGCAGGTCGATCCCTTGCTGCAGGAGCGCGATGCGGCGCAGGTACAGTTGTTGCGGGAACTGGACGCAGCGCATGCCACCTTCAAGTTGAGCAAGCGCGATCGCGCCGATCTGTCCGAGCTCATTTGCGAGTTGGCTGCGCTGTTGATCCGGGACGGCGACAACGATGGCCTGAAGGACATCTACGACCGGCATAGCCCCCTCGGATTCGACCAGGATCTGGCCGAATCCGAGGCATTGCTGACGTCGGTCATCGGTGAGGAATTCGGCCTGACCGAAGAGGAAATGGCGCATATCCACTCCCCCGAAGCGCTGTATGCGCAGATCCAGGAGCGGCTGCACGCACAGCAGGCGCATGCGGCCGGGCGCGCCCAGCAGCGCGACAAGCGCCGCCGTGCCGGTGCAGGCAAGGCCGCGCAGGTCGCCGCCGATCCGCAACAGACGCGTCGCGCGCTGTACCGCAACCTGGTCGCCGCATTGCATCCGGACCGCGAGCCCGATCCGCAGCAGCGCGAGCGCAAGACCGCCTTGATGCAGCGGCTCAACCAGGCGTATCAAAACGACGACCTGCTGGCACTGCTGGAACTGCAACTGGAAATCGGCCAGTTGGATCAGGCCGGCATCGCGGCGATGGCCGAGGAGCGCATCCGTGACTACAACGACCTGTTCGCCGCGCAACTGCGGCAGGTCGAGCAGACATTGGCCGGACTGGTCGATGACTTCATGGGGCGTTACGGTCTTCAAGACGAGCGCGCGCCGCAGCCGCAGCGCCTGGATGCGCTGTTGGCGCAGATCAAGCGGCAGGTGCAGGAGGAGATCCGCTCCTGTGCCGACGATCGCGCTGCGGCGCGGCAGGCCGACACGCTGAAGCAATGGTTGAAGCGGGAGCGTGCCCGGCTGGCCGAGCAGGAACTGGACGACGCGATGTACGACGCCCTGCTGCTGGGCGAGCGTTGGTGATGCGCGCCTGCCGCGCGCAGCGATGAAGGCGCGCCTCATCGCCACCGGCGAGCGCGCCCCGGCCTGGGTGGCGCAGGGCTTCGCCGAGTACCGCAAGCGGCTCTCGCACTGGTTGCCGCTGGATCTGGTCGAGATCGAACCCGGCCTGCGCGGCAAGGGCCGCGATGCGCAGCGCGCGATCGAGGACGAAGGCCGCCGAGTCCTGGCGGCACTGCCGAAGAATGCGCTGGTGGTGGCGCTGGACGTGCCCGGCAAGCAACACAGTTCCGAGCAACTGGCGCAGCGCATGGAGCACTGGCGCGGACAGGGGCGCGATCTGGCGTTCCTGATCGGCGGTCCCGAAGGCCATTCGCCGGAGGTGCTGGCGGTCGCCAGCGAATCCTGGTCGCTGGGGCCGCTGACCCTGCCGCACATGCTGGTGCGGCTGCTGGTGGCCGAGCAGCTCTACCGCGCCGCGGCGATGTTGGCCAATCATCCTTACCATCGCGCCTGATCGCCTGATCGCGGATCGCGGATCGCGTGCGCGTGGCGGCAATGCGTGCGTGATGCCGATGCTGGCGCACCGCTCAGACAACAAAAAAGCCCGGGCTTTCGCCCGGGCTTTTCGTTACGGCCTTGCGACGTTCGCGATCAATTGAACGTGTACTTCGCACCCACCGTGAAGTAGCGGCCGATCGCACCGCTGAAGTGCAGCGGGTTGTAGTTGACCGCACCGTAGGTGGTCGGATCCAGCGGGGCGATCCGGTCGAACACGTTCTGCACCGACGCGTTCAGTTCGAACGCCTCGGTGATGTTCCAGCGGCCCGACAGATCGAAGGTGGTGAACGAGGCGATCTTCTTGACCGGCGTACCGTCGGCGTAGAACGCCTGGTAGTCGCCACCGCGGCGATCCTTGTTCTCGATGCTGTCGATGTAGTTCACCACACCGCTCACGCTCCAGCTGCCCTGCTTCCAGGTGGTGCCGAAGTTGATGCGGTCCTGCGGCGTGCCGATGCAGTTGGTCACGTCGCAGTTGCCGTGCGTGCCCACGTAGTCGACGGTGGTGTCGCCTTCGGTGCGCTCGAACTTGAGCAGGTGGCTCCATTGCGCGTCCAGCTCCAACTGGCCGGGACCGATCTCGAAGGTCTGGCGGATGTCGGTGTCGATGCCGCGCACGCGCGAGGAGTTCGCGTTCACGTAGCCGGTGTTGACCGCCAGGATGGTGCCGCTGTTGGCGACGCCACCGATGTTGTTGCTGTCGCGCAAGACGTTGCCGGCGGCGATCGCATCGGCGGTACTGCCCTGGGCGATCTCGTTGGTGCGCTTGATCTCCCAGCCGTCCACGGTCAGCGAGGTCGTCGAGGTCGGCTGCAGCACGAAGCCCACCGAATAGCTCTTGGACTCCTCGGGCTTCAGCGCCGGGTTCGGACGGGTGATGATCGCCACCGAGCGCGCTGTGCACTCGTTGGCCGGATCGATCGCGCAGCGCACCGGATCGCGGGCGTTGGAGAACGCGGCCAGGCCGCCGTCGCCGTTCTCGGCCGGGTTCGGCGCACGGAAGCCCTCGGCGTAGCTGGCGCGCAGCGCGATCCAGTTGGCCGGGGTCCACTTCACGCCCAGCTTCGGCGTGGCCTTACCGTCGCCGCCGTCGTACTTGTCGTAGCGCAGCGCCGCCGACAGTTCCAGTTGCTCCAGCACCGGTGCCGACAGTTCGACGTGCGCGGCGTAGACGTTCTGGGTGCCGTCGTAGGCCGAGTAGCCCAGGCCGATGATGTCGCCGATATCGGTGTAGGTCTGCGGGGTCAGGCTGTTGCTGGTCTTGCGCCATTCCGCGCCCAGCGCCAGGCCCAGCGGCCCGCCCTTGAGGTCCATCAGGCTGCGCGAGACGGTGAAGTCGAACATGTCCAGTTCGGACTTGGCACGTGCGCTGATGGTCGGCGAGATGTAGTCGTAGAGCGCCTGCGAGTTGAGGTTGGCGTTGTCGCCGATCCGCCAGGTGCCGGCCGGGCAGGCCGGGTTGCCGAGCACGCAGCGCACGGCGCTGTAGCGCAGGAAGCCGGTGCGCTTGTTGACCAGGTTGGTACCCGAGTGCAGGTAGCCGGTGTCGTAGCTCCAGTCGCCCCAGTTGCCCTTGACGCCGACCAGGAAGCGGTTGAACTCGTTGGTGTTGTCGGTGACGCGCGGGCCCACGTCCCAGGCGCTGTAGCGCAGGCGCGCGGCGTAGGGCAGGGGATTGTCGGGATGGCCGGCGTAGAGCACGGTGGCGCCGGCGCCGCTGTTGGCGTTGACCGGGCCACCCGGGTAGCCCCAGCCGCCGGATACGCCGGAAGGGGTATTGGAGAACACGGTGTTCTTCTTCGAGTAGCCGATCTCGGTGTAGATCTCGCCGCCCTCGCCGAAGGCGAAGCTGGCGCGGCCGAACACGTTGACGTACTTCTCCTCGGGGGTCAGATCGCGGAACTGCTGTGCCGGATCCCACAGGCAGCCCTGCGCCTGCGCGGTGGCGTCGCTCTGGCCGGGGATGGTGGTCAGACCGGCGCAGCCGGGCAGTGCCACCAAGCGGCCAGCGGTGTTGAACACCGAGCCATTGGGACCCGTGCCGCCGGCGGTGCCGCCGCTGAGATAGGCGCCGCCGAGGAACTGCGCATCCTGTGCCGCATAGCCCCAGCGGCGGATGTCGCCGGTGCCGATCCACTTGCGGTCCTTGCGGTCGCTGATCTTGATCGCGTCGGTCTTGCCCACGTCCAGGCTGAAGAACGCGTTCCAGCCGTCGCTGGCGAGGTCGCCGGTGCCGGCGGTCAGGGTCGCCTTGCGCGCGTCGCCGTCGCCGTCGCCGGAGAGGCCGTAGGAGCCGCGCAGGATCGCGCCCTGGAAATCGCTGCGCAGGATGATGTTGACCACGCCGGCGATGGCGTCGGAGCCGTAGATCGCCGAGGCGCCGTCCTTCAGCACTTCGACCCGCTCGACCGCGTCCAGTGGGATGGTGCTCAGGTCGGTGAAGACCTTCTGGCCGTCGTCGGCCAGGCCGTAGGTGGCCATGCGCCGGCCGTTCAACAGCACCAGGGTGGAGCCGGCGCCCAGGCCGCGCAGCGAGATGCCGGCGCCGCCGCCGGCGAAGCCGTTGCCGAAGGTCTTCGGGATCGAGCCGGCGCCGTCGGCGGTCAGGGTCTGCAGGTACTCGGCCAGCGAGGTCTTGCCGGTGCGGTCGATTTCCTGGCGGGTCACCACCTGCACCGGCGACGGGGTTTCGGTGTCGGTGCGCGGGATATTGGAGCCAGTGACCGTGATGCGGTCGAGATTGGTGGCCGCTTCCTGGGCGAAGGCGGCAGGCCCTGCGAGGGTGGCGAGAACGCCGGCGACGGAGGCACACAGCAGCGTACGGCGGGTTGCACGCCGTTGGGTCGGGATGTTCACAGTTTCTCTCCTAACTGGAAACGCAGGTTGTGACTTTCTGACGAAAGCGCCGACGTCTTGGTGGCCGGCTGGCTCTCATCTAGGTGTATCTATCGTGAATAAATCGTGAATTTTAGATTAACACGACCGGCCGGCGAATGCCGGCCGGCCGCGCCGGAGTGATTTAGCGGTCGAGCGAAAAATCGACCGGTACCAGCCCGTACGCCTGCACCGGCGTGCCGTTCTGCAGCGCCGGCTTGAACGCCCAGCGCTTGAGCACCTGGTCGCGGGCGGCCTGGTCCAGCACCCGGTGGCCGCTGCTCTTCTCGATGCTGACCTGCAGCGGTTGCCCGTCGGTGCCGACCAGCACCCGCAGCAGCACGCTGCCCTGCAGGCGATCGCGCAGCGCGTCGCGCGGATACGGCGGGGCCGGCGCGCGCAGGTACTGCAACTGCATGCCGTCCACCGGCGCGCTCGCGCTTGCGGGCGGCAGGCTCGGTGCGGCGATGCTGGGCGTGGGGTCGACATTGGGCGCGGTGTCCAGCGCTACCGGGCTGCTGTCGAACAGCGGCGCCGGCGTCGGGGTCGGCACCGGGACTGCGGTCGGCGTGCGCGGCTGCGTCGGCACCTGTTTCTCGACGGTGGGAATGGTCGGCGGCGGTGGCGTGACCTTGACCAGCACCGGTTGCTGCCAGGGCGGCTGCACCTGCGCCGGTTCCGGTGGCGCGGTCACGTGCGAGAGGGGAAGCAGCAGCAACAGGGCGGCCAGCACGTGCAGGGCGATCGCGGTGCTGTAGGCCAGGACCCGGGACAGGTCGATGCGGAAGGACGGGGCGGGGAGTTGCGTGCGAACCATGGATCCACCTCTGCGATAGGAGTGTCGTGGACTGCGGTACCGGAAAACGCACGGGGGCGACGGATGGGGTCATCGCGCCCGTCCGCGTTTCGACAGTGCGCCGGTCGCGGGCACTTTGGCAAGAGGCGGCGGCGATCGAGGCCGGGTGCCGTATTGGCGAGGGGCGCTGCGGCGGACCGAAAACCACGACGGCGCCCGCAGGCGCCGTCGCGAAGGAGGGGGCGGGCCGGGCTTACTTGCCCAGTTCGAACACCACATCCAGGTTGACCGAGACGCTGCTCTCGCCCGGCGCGACCGGGGTGCTGTCCATCTCCGCCTTCATCGCCATCGTGCGCATCATCGGCATCGGCGGGCGCACGCCGCCGCTGCTGCCTTCGGAGATGCTGACGATGCGCCGCACGTGCAGGCCCAGCGCCTTGGCGTAGGTCTGCGCGCGTGCCTGCGCCTTCTTCAGCGCATCGACCCGGGCCTGGTCGTACAGCGGTTCCGGGTCGTCGATCTCGAAGGTGGGGCCGTTGATCTGGTTGGCGCCCTGTGCGGCCAGCGCGTCGAGCACCTTGCCGAGCTTGGCGATGTCGCGCACCTTGAGGTTCACCGAGTTGTTGGCCTGGTAGCCGATGATCTGCGGCGCCTGGTTCTCGGCGTACTTGTACTGCGGGTTGAGGCTGACCCCGCTGGTCTGCACGTCCTTGTCGGCGATGCCGGCGGCGCGGATCGCGGCCAGTACCTTGGTCATCTGCTCGGCGTTCTGGCGCATCGCCGCGGCGCTGTCGGTGGCCTGGGTGACCACGCCGGCGGAGATGGCGGCGACGTCGGGCGCGCGCTTGGCCTCCGCCTGCGCGGCGATGTTGAGCAGGGTGCCGTCGGCGGGCACGGCGTAGCCGGGCGCGGCGGATTGGGCGTGGGCGGTCATCGTGCCTCCTAGGGCGAGGGACAGGGCCAGCAGCAGCGGGCGGACGGACAATGCGCGCATCGATGTTCTCCTTGTGAAGATTGGGCGAGGGTGTTGCCGCGACGATGAACGCGTCGTGATCTTCGCCGGGGTCGAAGCGATCGTCCCGCAATTAGCGATCGTTCAGTCAGTCCGGTCGGGTTATCCTTCGGCCATGCTGTATCTCGCGTCCCGTTCCCCTCGCAGAAACGAACTGCTGACCCGCCTCGGCGTGCCGTTCCGGATCCTCGATCTCGAGGTGCCGGAAGTGCGCGCGGCCGACGAGTCGGCGCAGGCCTATGTGCGCCGGGTGGCGCTGGACAAGGCTCGCGCCGGCTTGGCGCAACTGGCCGACGCCGCCGACGCGGTGGTGCTCGGCGCCGACACCGAGGTGGTGCTGGACGATCGCGTGTTCGGCAAGCCGGCCGACGCCGAGGATGCGGCGGCAATGCTGGCGGCCCTGTCCGGGCGCACCCACCAGGCGATGACCGCGGTGGCGCTGGTCGCCGCCGGCCGCGAAGAGCTGGTGCTGGTGCCCACGGCGGTGACCTTCGCCGCGTTGTCCGCGCGCGACATCGCCGACTACGTGGCCAGCGGCGAGCCGATGGGGCGGGCCGGCGCGTATGCGATCCAGGGCGGCGCCGAACGTTTCGTCAGCCGTCTCGACGGCAGTTATTCCGGGGTGATGGGCCTGCCCCTGCACCAGACCCACCACCTGCTGCGCACCTTCGGAGTGCTGTGATGTCGCAAGAGATCCTGGTCAACGTCACACCACGCGAGACCCGGGTGGCCGTCATCGAGAACGGCATGCTGCAGGAGCTGCACATCGAGCGCGGCTGGCGCCGCGGCGTGGTCGGCAATATCTACAAGGGTCGGGTGCAGCGGGTGATGCCGGGCATGCAGGCGGCCTTCGTCGAGGTCGGGCTGGAGCGCGCGGCGTTCCTGCACGCCAATGACGTGGTGCGGCCGGCGCCGGTCGGCAACGGCGACACCGAGGAGGCGACGCCATTGCCGGTCTCGGCCGCGGTGCCGATCGTGGAGTTGCTGCGCGACGGCCAGGACATCGTGGTGCAGGTGGTCAAGGATCCGATCGGCAGCAAGGGCGCACGGCTGACCACGCAGATCAGCATCCCCTCGCGCTACCTGGTGCTGCTGCCGCAGTCGCGGGTGATCGGGGTGTCGGCGCGGATCGAGGACGAGGCCGAACGGCAGCGCCTGAAGACCCTTGTCGCCGACCTGGCCGCCAGCCACGGCGGCTTCGGCTACATCATCCGCACCAATGCCGAGGGCCAGCCGGCCGAGGCCCTGGCCGAAGACATCGCCTACCTGTCGCGGGTCTGGAACGTGGTCGAGCGGCGCGGCCGCGACGGCGCCCCGGCCAGCATCATCTACGAGGACCTGAGCCTGCCGCTGCGCGCGGTGCGCGACCTGATCCGCAAGGACGTGGAGAAGGTCAAGGTCGATTCGCACGAGACCTTCGAACGGCTGCAGGCCTTCGTCGCCAAGTACATGCCCGTGCTGGCCGAGCGCCTGGAGCTGTACACCGGCGACCGTCCGATCTTCGACCTGTACGGGGTCGAGGACGAGATCGCCCGCGCGCTGGACAAGCAGGTGCCGCTGAAGTCCGGCGGCTACCTGGTCATCGACCAGACCGAGGCGATGACCACCATCGACGTCAACACCGGCTCGTTCCTGGGCCAGCGCAACCTCGAGGAGACGGTGTTCCGCACCAACCTGGAGGCGGCGCAGGCGGTGGCGCGGCAACTGCGCCTGCGCAACCTCGGCGGCATCATCATCATCGACTTCATCGACATGGACGATGCCGAGCACCGCCGCCAGGTGCTGCGCACGCTGGAGAAGGCGCTCTCGCGCGACCATGCCAAGACCACGGTGTACGAGTTCTCGCCGCTGGGCCTGGTGGAGATGACCCGCAAGCGCACCGTGGAGAGCCTGGAACGGCAGCTGTCCGAACCGTGCCCGGAATGCAGCGGGCGCGGCTCGATCAAGACCGCCGAGACCGTGACCTACGAGATCTTCCGCGAGATCACCCGCGCGGTGCGCCAGTTCGACGCGGCGCGGCTGCTGGTGATCGCCTCGACCAAGGTGGTGGCGCGCATCACCGACGAGGAATCGGCGGCGGTGGCCGAGCTGGAGGAATTCCTCGGCAAGACCATCCGCTTCCAGGCCGACGAACAATACCTGCAGGAGCAGTTCGACGTGGTGTTGTTGTGAGGCCGGGAGTGGGGAATCGGGAATGGGGAATGG
>NZ_NSGT01000121.1:0-854 GCF_009192905.1 Xanthomonas sp. LMG 12459 | reverse complement strand
GGCGTACAGCCACAGCGCACAGCAGGCAGCGTAGGAGGTCAGGTTGCTGCTGCGGAAGGCGACGATGCTGGCGCTGTAGCAATCCGATCCGTGCCGCAGGCGTATGTCGGCGACGTAGTCGAACGTATAGTGACCGGGCCCGTGCCACGGCCATTGCGCGCGTTCTTCGGGGTCGCTGGTCGCTGCTGGAACCGGGCAGCGCGCGTCCGGGTTCGGCCGGCGTTGCCGGCCCTGTGCGTCGAAGCCGAGGCGCTGCAACTCCCGGTCCGCGACCGCGCGCAGTTGCGGGTGCTGCGTCAGCCAGCGTGCGGCGTCCTGCTCTTCGGCCGTGGCGTTCGCAGTATCTGGCGCAGGCGCCAGCGTATGCCGATAGCGGTAGCGCACCTGCAGCACGCGGGAGCTGCTGCGCTCTTGTGGCAGCGGCGATAGCGGGCGCGACAGCGTCAGCGTGTCCTGGAAGTAGTCGCCGTCGCGATAGGCGGCATAGCTGCGGCCGTCGATGCGCAGCCAGTACAGGGTCTGATCGCTGCCGCGGCCGTTGATGCTGAAGGTGCCTGTCGCCGGCGCTGTGTCGGGTGCGGTGTTGGGCAGGGCAAGGAAGCCGTGTACGGGGTCGCGGCGCAGCACCGTGATCTCGGTGAACAGGCCAGTGCCGCCGACATAGGATGTGATCACCAGATCGCGTTGCCCGTCTTCGTCCAGATCGAGCAGGGTGTAGTGGTCGTCGCCGTTTTCGGAAACGTCGTCCTGCGCGGTGCCGGCGTCACCCAGGTATGTGCGCACCGCTTGCCATTCGTCTGCGGTGACGCCGGCCGGTTGCACGAGTGGCGCGGCTGCGGCGCCCGCTGCGGCGA
>NZ_NSGT01000120.1:0-23530 GCF_009192905.1 Xanthomonas sp. LMG 12459 | reverse complement strand
AAGCGTAGTCCGCGGAGTACAACCGCTGCAAAGCGATCCAGTGCGCCGATAAAAAAACAGCTGCTTTTGTGGGAGGGGCTTCAGCCCCGACGGGCTTTCCCGGGAAAGCCCGTCGGGGCTGAAGCCCCTCCCACAGTGCAATCGCAACCACTACGCCTGCGCAGGAAAATCTCGAATCCCGGTTCTCAACGGCCGCAGGCTGGTCATCCAAATCCCCAATCCCGGCTTATCCGGCCATGCCGCTGTGCCGCAGCAACGCCTCCAGTTCCGGCGCGCGGCCGCGGAAGGCGGTGAAATTCTCCAGCGCCGGGCGGCTGCCGCCGCGCGAGAGGATTTCGCGCAGGAAGCGCGCGCCGGTGTCCGCCAACTGGTCAGGCGCTTCCTCGAATGCGGCATACGCGTCGGCGCTGAGCACCTCGGCCCACTTGTAGCTGTAGTAGCCGGCCGCGTAGCCGCCGGCGAAGATGTGGCTGAACTGGTGCGGGAAGCGGTTCCACGCCGGCGGCCGGTTCACCGCCACGGCGTCGCGCACGCGCTCGAGCAACTGCAGCACGCTGTCGGCCTGCGCATCGAAGTCGTGGTGCAACTGCATGTCGAACAGCGCGAACTCGAGCTGGCGCACGGTGAACATGCCGCTCTGGTAGTTCTTCGCCGCCAGCATCTTGTCGAACAGTGCGCGCGGCAGCGGTTCGCCGCTGTCCACGTGCGCGGTCATCGCCTGCAGGCGCGGCCATTCCCAGCAGAAGTTCTCCATGAACTGGCTGGGCAGTTCCACCGCGTCCCACTCCACGCCGTTGATGCCGGCCACGCCCAGTTCGCCGACCTGGGTCAGCAGCTGGTGCAGGCCGTGGCCCATCTCGTGGAACAGGGTGGTGACTTCGTTGTGGGTGAAGGTGGCCGGCTTGCCGTCGCTGCCGCGGCCGAAATTGCACACCAGGTACACCAGCGGGGTCTGCACACCGTCGGCGCGCTCACGACGGTTGCGGCAATCGTCCATCCAGGCGCCGCCGCGCTTGCCTTCGCGCGCGTACAGGTCCAGGTAGAACTGCCCGACCAGGCGCCCCTGCGCATCGCTGAGGCGGAAGAAGCGCACGTCCTGATGCCACACCGGCGCGCTGTCGGCCTCCACCCGCAGGCCGTACAGGTCGTGGATCAGGCCGAACAGGCCCTCCAGCACCTTGGGCTCGGTGAAGTAGCGCTTCACGTCCTGCTCGGAGAAGCTGTAGCGCGCCTGCTTGAGCTTTTCGCCGGCATACGCCAGGTCCCAGGCTTCCAGCGTGTCCAGGCCCAGGTGCTCGCGCGCGAATGCCTCCAGTTCGGCGCGGTCGCGCTGCGCGTAGGGCTTGGCGCGTGCGGCCAGATCGTGCAGGAAGTCCAGCACCTGCGCCGGATCCTGCGCCATCTTCGTCGCCAGCGAATACTCGGCGTAGCTGGCGAAGCCGAGCAGCGCCGCCAGTTCGCCGCGCAGGGCGAGGATGCGGCCGATCGCCGCGCTGTTGTCCAGCGCCGCATCGCCGAACTCCGAGGCGCGGATCGCGTTGGCGCGGTACAGCGTCTCGCGCAGGGCGCGGTCTTCGGCGTACATCTGCACCGGCAGGTAGCAGGGCATCTGCAGGGTCAGCTTCCAGCCTGTCTGGCCGTCGCGTTCGGCCGCCGCACGCGCGGCGGCGACGCTGTCCTCGGGCAGGCCGGCTAGGCGCGCCGGGTCGTCGATCAGCAGCGACCACGCGTCGGTGGCGTCGAGCACGTTCTGCGAGAACTTGGCCGACAGCGCCGACAGTTCTTCCTGGATCGTGGCGAAGCGCTGCTTGTCGGTCTCGCCCAGTTCGGCGCCGCCCAGGCGGAAATCGCGCAGCGCGTTGTCCAGCACCTTGCGCTGCGCCGGCGTCAGCGTGGCCGCCTGCGGCGATTGCGCCAGCGTGCGGTACTGCGCGAACAGCGCCAGGTTCTGCCCCAGCGCGCTGGAGAAGCGCGTCACCTTGGGCAGGTTGGCGTTGTAGGCCTCGCGCAGCGCCGGCGTGTTGACCACCGCCTGCAGGTGACTCACTTGGCCCCAGGCGCGCCACAGGCGCTCGGTGGCATCGTCCAGCGGCGCCACGAAGCTGTCCCAGCGCACCGGCGCCACCGTCTCGGCGGCGGCCACGGCGGCCTCGGCCTGCGCCAGCAGCGTGTCGATCGCCGGGCCGATGTGCTCGGGCTGGATCGCATCGAAGCGCGGCAGGCCGGAAAAATCGAGCAGGGGATTGGTCATCGCGGAAGTCTCGGTAGCGGGGGAAAGACCGGCGCGGCCGGCCACGAAAAGCAGATGGCGGTCAGTCCAGCGCAGCACAAGGCAGCGGCGGCAGGCCGGCGCCGGCCACCGCCGCGGCCAGCTGCGCATCGGCCTGCTCCACGTCGATGCCGTGCTCGGCGTACCACTGCGGCCGGTAGTAGCTGTGCCCGTAGCGCTCGCCGCTGTCGCACAGGATGGTGACGATGGCGCCGCTGCGGCCCTGTTCGCGCATGCGCGTGGCCGCCTGCAGCACGCCGACGAAGTTGGTGCCGGTGGAGCCGCCCACGCGCCGGCCCAGGCGCGCGCTGACGTAGCGCATCGCCGCCAGGCTCAGCGCGTCGGGTACCTTGACCATCGCATCCACGCAGCTGGGGATGAAGCTCGGCTCCACCCGCGGCCGGCCGATGCCTTCGATGCGCGAGCCGCCGGTGCTTTCCAGGCCGGCGTAGTCGCGTCCGGCCAGCGCCTCGCGGTAGCCGTCGAAGAACAGCGACACCTCCGGATCCGCGCACAGGATGCGGGTGGGATGGCGCCGGTAGCGCACGTAGCGCCCGAGCGTGGCCGCGGTGCCGCCGGTGCCGGGGCTGCACACGATCCAGGCCGGGATCGGATGCGGCTCCTCCTGCATCTGCCGGAAGATCGACTCGGCGATGTTGTTGTTGGCGCGCCAGTCGGTGGCGCGCTCGGCGTACAGGAACTGGTCCATGAAGTGGCCGCCGGTCTCGCGCGCCAGCTGCACCGAATCGGCATGCAGGTCGCAGGCGCGCCCGACCAGGTGGCAGCGCCCGCCCTGGAACTCGATCGCGGCGATCTTCTCCGGCGAGGTGGTGGCCGGCATCACCGCGATGAACGGCAGCCCCAGCAGGCGCGCGAAATACGCCTCGGAGACCGCGGTGGAACCGCTGGAGGCCTCGATCACCGGCCGCCCCTCGCGCAGCCAGCCGTTGGCCAGCGCGTACAGGAACAGCGAGCGCGCCAGGCGGTGCTTGAGGCTGCCGGTGGGATGGCTGGACTCGTCCTTGAAGTACAGGTCGATGCCGGGGAAACCGGGCAGGTCCAGCGGGATCAGGTGGGTGTCGGCCGAGCGGTTGAAGTCGGCTTCGATCTTCTGGATGGCGGCGGCCACCCAAGCGCGATGGGTCATGGCGGTGCGGGAGCGGAGAAATCGCGCCCACGATACACGCCCGGCCACGCGCCCGGGCCATGCGCGGCAGCGGCCGCCACGCCGGCGTTCACCCGGCGTGGCGCGGCGTCGGAGCGGCGCTCAGCCGGCGGCCACGCTGAAGCCGGCGTCGGCGATCGCCTGCTCCAGCGCGGCCACGTCGATGCGCGCGGGGTCGTAGTCGATGCCGACGCGGCCGCCTTCCAGCACCACCGTGCTGGCGGCCACGCCCGGGCAGGCGTCGAGCACCCGCTGCAACCGTGCGCTGCAGCCGCCGCAGCTCATGCCGTGGACGAGGAGATCGAGATGGTGCATGTCATGCTCCAAAGTGAAGAAATCGCTGACGCGCTCACTGCGCACGCCAGCGATTCAGCAGCAGCGCGTTGCCCAGAACAGAGACCGAACTCAGCGCCATCGCCGCGCCGGCGATCACCGGGTTGAGCAGGCCGAACGCGGCCAGCGGGATGCCCAGGCCGTTGAAGACGAAGGCGAAGAACAGGTTCTGGCGGATCTTGCGCACCGTCGCCGCGGACAGGTCGATGGCGGCGGCGACACCGGCCAGGTCGCCGTGCATCAGCACCACGTCGGCCGCCTCGATGGCGATGTCCGAGCCGCTGCCGATGGCGAAACTGACGTCGGCCGCGGCCAGTGCCGGGGCATCGTTGATGCCGTCGCCGACCATGCCCACGCGTGCGCCCGGCACCGCCTGCAACTGGCGCACATGCGCGGCCTTGTCCTGCGGCAGCACCTCGGCCTGCACCTGCTCGATGCCGAGCCGCGCGGCCACCGCCTGCGCCGCGTGGCGGTTGTCGCCGCTGAGCATGGTCACCGCGATGCCACGTGCCTGCAGCAGGGCCACCGCCTCGGCGGCGTCCTCGCGCAGCGGATCGGCGATGGCGATGTAGCCGGTCACGGCACCGTCGACCGCCACCCCGACCACACTCTGACCCTGCGCCTGCGCCGTCTCGGCCTGGCGGCGCAGCGCCGGGTCGGCCGGCGCGGCGACCAGGCCGTCGAGCCATGCCAGCGCGCCCAGCGCCACCTCGCGCCCGTCCACGCGGCCGCGCACGCCCTGCCCCGGCAGCGTCTGCACCGCCTCGGCCGACGGCGCCGGCACGGCCGCGCGCACGCCCAACTCGGCGGCGCGCTGCACGATGGCGCGCGCCAGCGGATGCGCCGAGCCGGTCTCCAGCGCCGCGGCCAGGCGCAACAGCGGCGCGGTCTCGGCCGCGTCGGCGACCAGCACCGCGGTCACCTGCGGCTGGCCCAGGGTCAGGGTGCCGGTCTTGTCGACCACCAGCGCGGTCAGCGCACGGGCGCGTTGCAGCACTTCGGCGTCGCGGATCAGGATGCCGGCGCGGGCGCCGACGCCGGTGCCGACCATGATCGCGGTCGGCGTGGCCAGGCCCAGCGCGCACGGGCAAGCGATCACCAACACCGCCACCGCGTGCACCAGCGCCTCGGCGAAGCTGCCGCCCAGCGCCCAGGTCGCGCCAAGGGTGATGGCGGCGATCGCCAGCACCGCCGGCACGAACACCGCGGCGATACGGTCGACCAGGCGCTGGATCGGCGCGCGCGAGCCTTGCGCGGCATCGACCATGCGCACGATCTGCGCCAGCAGGGTGTCCACGCCGACCCCGGTGGCGCGCGCGCGCAACAGGCCCAGCTGGTTGACCGTGGCGGCGTGCAGGCGGCTGCCCGGCGCCTTGGCCACCGGCATGGCCTCGCCGGACAGCATCGCCTCGTCCACGCTGGAGTGGCCGTCAAGCACCTCGCCGTCGACCGGCACGCGCTCGCCAGCAGCGACCACGAACACATCGCCGACCGCCAGTTCCGCCGCATCCACCTCCACGACGACGCCGTCGCGCTCGACCCGTGCGGTGGTCGGCGCCAGGTCGAGCAGCGCGCGCACCGCCGCGGTGGTGCGGCGCTTGGCGCGGGCTTCGAGCAGGCGCCCGAGCAGCACCAGGGTGATGACGCTGGTGCTGGCCTCGAAGTACACGTGCTGGCTGTGCAGGCCGGCCACGGTGACCACGGCGCTGTACAGATAGGCCATGCCGGTGCCCAGCGCGACCAGCACATCCATGTTGGCGCTGCCGTTGCGCAGCGCGCGGTAGCCGGCGCGGTAGAAACACGCGCCGATCCAGCACTGCACCGGGGTGGCGAGCAGCAACTGCAGCCAGCGCGGCAGCGGTTCGGCGTGCGCGCCGCGCAGGGCGTCGCCATCCAGCATGCCGAGCATCTGCCCCCAGAACGGCAGCGTCAGCAGCACCGCCGCGGCGAACAGGCCCAGCTCGCGTCGCCACGCGCGCCGCTCGCTACGCTCGCGCTCGGCCAGCTGCGCCGGGTCCATGGCCTCGACGACGCGCGCGCCGAACCCGGCACGGGCGATCCGCGCGATCAGCTCCGCCGGCGCGACCGTGCCCGGCACGATCTCCACCCGCGCCTTGGCCGAGGCCAGGTTGGCGTGGCCGGCGAGCACGCCCGGGGTCTTCGCCAGCACCGCGTCGATCGACGCCACGCAGGACGCGCAGTGCAGGCCGCTGAGTTCCAGGGTCACAGTCTGCGTCGGCACCGAGTAGCCGGCCTGCTGGATGCGCTGCAGCAGCGTCGGCAGGCCCACCTGCTGCGGGTCGTAGTCCACCTGCACGCGCGCGCCGGCGTAGCTGGCCTGCGCCGCCACGCCGGGCAGGCGCTGCAGCGCCTTTTCCACGCCCGCCGCGCAGGCGGCGCAGGTCATGCCCTGCACCGGCAGGGTCAGCGACGCGGTGGCGCGGCCCGTGCTCATCGCGACGGCTCGCCGGCGGCATCGCCGCGGATGTCGCCCAGGATCGGGCAGGCGTCCGGCGCACCGCGGCCGGGGCACTCCTCGACCAGCGCCGCCAGGGTGTCGCGCATCTCGGTCAGCTCGGCGATGCGCCGATCCAGCGCCTGCAGGCGCGCGCTGGCGCGCTGCTTGATGCCCTCCACGCCGTGCACACGATCGTCCTGCAACGCCAGCAACTCGCCGATCTCCTCCAGCGAAAAGCCCAGTTCCTTGGCGCGGCGGATGAAGCGCACCCGCTGCACCGCCGCGGCGTCGTACTCGCGGTAGCCGGAGGCGCGGCGCGGGGCGGGTGGCAGCAGGCCCTGGCGTTCGTAGTAGCGCACGGTGTCGATGGCGACATCGGCCTGGCGGGCGAGCGCGCCGATGGTGAAGCGGGCGGTGGCGGGGTCGGATCGCATGCGCACACCCTACTCCCTGGAGTCGGGTCCAGAGTCAAGCCTTGCCGATGGCGGTCGCTTGCCGCGCACGCCGGCTTCGGTATCCTCTTGTTCCTTCTTCCGCCACGTCCTGCCTGTCCGTGCCGACCTTCGCCGTCCTGCTGCGCCTGCTGCTGTGCCTGAGCCTGCTGCTCAACGGCACCGCGGCCGCCATGGCGATGCCCGGCATGCCGGCGCACGACAGCGCGACGCACGAAGCGGCTGCCATCGTCGCCAGCGTGGTGCCGATGCGTGCGGCGATGCCCTGCCACGACGCACCGCCACCGCCGCCGGCCGACCACGGGGAGCACTGCCACGACCATGCCGGCAAGCACGGCAACTGCGGCGGCATGGCCGGCTGCCAATGCCCGCACGCGCAGCCGCTGCCGGCCCTGCTGGCGATGCCGCTGGCGCTGCCACGCTTGCCCCGAACCCGGATCGCCGCCGCTCCCCAGGCCGCGCACGGCGCGCCCGGGCTGCCGCGGCTGGAGCGCCCTCCCAGCGCCTGAGCGCGCGCGGCCGCCTGCTGGGCGGTCTCCCGGCGGCAGCGCAGGCGCTGCCGCGTCCGTGCCTGCAGCGCTCCGTCGGTGCTGTGCGGCGCATCGCATCCGCTTACGGACATCGCACATGAACCCATCTTCTTCCGGCCTGCCGGCGCTGCCGTCGCGGCGCCGCTTCGTCACCGGGCTGGCGCTGGGCGCCGCCGCCGGCCTCACCGGGCTGCCGCTGCGCCACGCCCACGCCAGCGCACTGGCCCGCAACGGCGCCGCGCCCTACGTGCTGCAGGGCACCGACCTGGATCTGAGCATCGGCAGCACCCGCGTCAACTTCACCGGGCGCGAGCGTCCCGCCATCGCGGTCAACGGCAGCGTGCCGGCGCCGCTCCTGCGCTGGCGCGAAGGTGACACCGTGACCATCCGCGTGGCCAACCGCCTGCCCGGCCACACCCAGACCTCGGTGCACTGGCATGGCCTGCTGCTGCCGGCCAACATGGACGGCGTGCCGGGCATGAGCTTCGACGGCATCTACCCGGGCGAGACCTACCAGTACCGCTTCGCCCTGCGCCAATCCGGCACCTACTGGTACCACAGCCATTCGCTGCACCAGGAGCAGGCCGGGCTGTACGGCGCCATCGTCATCGACCCGCGCGAGCCGCCGCCGTACCGCCACGACCGCGAGCACGTGCTGCTGCTGTCGGACTGGACCGACCTGGATCCGGCGGCGCTGTTCCGGCGGCTGAAGCAGATGCCGTCCTACGACAACCTGTACCAGCGCACCGTCGGGGATTTCCTGCGCGACGCGCGCGAGGACGGGCTGCGCGCCACCCTCGCCGACCGCGGCATGTGGGGGCGCATGCGCATGACCCCCAGCGATCTGTCCGACGTCAACGGCAACACCTACACCTACCTGCTCAACGGCATGACCCCGGCCGGCAACTGGACCGGGCTGTTCCGCCCCGGCGAGAAGGTGCTGCTGCGCTTCATCAACGCCTCCAGCATGAGTTACTTCGACGTGCGCATCCCAGGGCTGACGATGACCGTGGTCGCCGCCGACGGCCAGTACGTGCATCCGGTGAGCGTGGACGAATTCCGCATCGCCGCGGCCGAGACCTTTGATGTGCTGGTCGAGCCCAGCGGCCAGGACGCCTACACGGTGTTCGCGCAGGACATGGGCCGCACCGGCCACGCGCGCGGCACGCTCGCCGTGCGCGAAGGACTGCAGGCACCGGTGCCGGCGAACGATCCGCGTCCGCTGCTGCGCATGCAGGACATGGGCCACGCGATGGCCGGCCACGCCGGCATGGAGCACGGCGCAGGCATGGCCATGCACGGCATGGAGGGCGGCTGCGGCGCGAGCATGCACATGGCCGGCATGCCGGGCATGGAGCACGCCGCGCACGCTGCCACCGCGCCGACGCATCCACACAGCGAACGCGGCAATCCGCTGGTGGACATGCAGTCCTCCGCCACTGCGCCACGGCTGGACGATCCGGGCATCGGCCTGCGCGACAACGGCCGCCGCGTGCTGAGCTACGCCGACCTGCACAGCCTGTTCGAGGACCCGGACGGACGTGAGCCGGGACGCGAGATCGAACTGCACCTGACCGGCAACATGGAGAAGTTCGCCTGGTCCTTCGACGGTGTCCCCTTCGCCAGCGCCGAGCCGCTGCGGCTCAACTACGGCGAGCGCCTGCGCATCGTGCTGGTCAACGACACGATGATGCAGCACCCGATCCACCTGCACGGCATGTGGAGCGACGTGGAGGATGCCGCCGGCCGCTTCCAGGTGCGCAAGCACACCGTGGACATGCCGCCGGGCACGCGCCGCAGCTACCGCGTGCGCGCCGATGCGCTGGGCCGCTGGGCCTACCACTGCCACCTGCTGTACCACATGGACGGCGGCATGATGCGCGAAGTGCGGGTGGACGCATGAGCCGCCTCCACTTCTCGCCGCTCGCCCAGGCGACCGGCATGGTGCTGCTGTTGGCGCACGCCGTGGCGCAGGCACAGCATGTCAACGCGGCCGACAGCGGCGCCGATCTCCCTGCCGCGCCCTGCGCCTGCCCGGCACCCGCTGCCACCACACCCATGGCGGGCGCTGCGGAGGCATCGCAGCCCGACACGGCAATGCACGGCGCCATGGACCACGCAGCCATGGGGCATGCCGCGCACGCGTCGACCATGCAAGACACGCCTGCGGCAGAGCACGCCGACGCCATGTCGCACGCGCATATGGACTACGCCACGAAGGACCACGCGGCCGCGCCGGCGTCGCAGGTCGATCACAGCCACCGCGCGCATCACGCACACGACGGCATGCATCACGACGGCATGGACCATGCGATGCCCACCGCGCCCGCGCCGACCGCGACCGCGACCGCGAGCGCATGCCAGTGTCCTGCGAGCGCCGACACGTCGCTGCCACGCGAGCCGATCCCGCCGATCACCGACGCCGATCGCGCAGCCGCATTCCCCGTGCTGCGCGACCACGGCATGGCGCACGGCGCGGCGCGCACCGGCTACCTGCTGGTCGATCGCCTGGAGGGCTGGGACAACGCCCACGGCAGCGGCCAGGCCTGGGAAGCGCGCGGCTGGTACGGCAGCGACATCGATCGGCTGTGGCTGCGCAGCGACGGCGAACGCGAGGGCGGCCGCACCACGGCGTCGACGCTTGAACTGGCCTATGGCCGCGCCATCTCGCCCTGGTGGGACATGCTGATCGGCGCCAGGCAGACGTTCGCGCCCGGCCGCGCGCGGACCTCGGCCGCGTTCGGCGTACAAGGCTTGGCGCCGTACAAGTTCGAGGTGTCGGCCATGCTCTACGTCGGCGAGGGCGGCCATGCCAACCTGCACCTGGAAGGCGAGTACGACGTGCTGCTGACCAATCGCCTGATCCTGCAGCCACGGCTGGAAGCCGAACTGGCCGCGCGCGACGATCCGGCGCATCGCACCGGCAGCGGCCTGACCACCGTGGAGGGCGGGTTGCGCCTGCGCTACGAGGTCACCCGCCGGTTCGCGCCGTATGTCGGCGTGGAGCACGTGCGCAGCTTCGGCGACACCGCCGACCTGCGCCGCGCCGATGGCGAGGCGGCGCGCGAGACACGCTGGGTCGCCGGCCTGCGGTTCTGGTTCTGAGCGGACGGCAACGCGGCGCGGCGCTGTCCGTCGACAGTCGTTCTCCCCATCCAGGGTCGGCCGCAGTTCACCCGGTACATGCGAGGGTTCGGGCGGCCCTGTGCGCACCACGCACGCGGGGCTGTCGCCGTCGATCGCCCAGGAGACCCGCTCGATGCACGAATCCGCCAACGCCGCCGTTCCCGCGGCCCGCCGGTGGCTCGGCCTGGCAGGCATCGCCTGCCTGGCCGTGCTCGCCGCTTGCGCATGTTCGACCGCCATGCAGCAACGCCCTCTGCTGCCGGACGGCACCCACGCGGCTGCCGACGGGCAGGACGCCAACGCGGCCAGGGCAGTGATCGTCTACTTCGATCGCAGCGGCGACGTCGAGCAGACCAAGCGCCGCATCAGCGCGGCGGCGGCGGGCTGGCATGCCCCGCTGCTGTACACGCTCGACCGCGTCGGCGCCATCGTGTTGGGGGTCCCGACCGGGAAGACCGCCGAGCGCCTCATCGCCGACGTCGGCGCCATCGCGGGCGTGCTGATGGCGGTACCCGATGGCCAACAGCAACTGCAGCAGGACGCGTCGTCGCCCCCTTCGTCGGTGCGGTAGCCAGCGGGCCGATGCCAGGGGCGCCCGCGCCTGCGGGCGAGCGCGCTGGATGGCCTGGACGCGTCCGCGCGCGCCGGTGCGGCCGTCTCCAGCAGGCGCGGCGCTGTCGGTTTCCAGGATCGGCCACGACAGGCGTCATGGCAATGCCCGCCACGGCCGAAGCCGCTGCTACAACACGGCTCCCGCAAGAACGCTTCAGCTAGGCGTGCAGCGCCGCTTGCAAGGCCGCCACCTCGTGCCGTGGTGGACGCAGCGCGCCCAGCGTGCGGACCAGCTCCCGATAGCTGCGCGCAAGTTGCGCGAACAGTCCCGCATCGCTGTCGCGGCTCTCGGCGACTTCGGCATAGGCGCCGCGGCCCAGATCGATGAAGTAGTCCACACTGACCCGACGTCGCGCCGCCACGCCAGGGAACAGCCCGGCGATCAGCAGGCAACCGTCGCCGACCTCACGCAAGGCGTCGGCACGTGCACGCCCCACCTGCTCCTGCGCATGCAGCCAGGCCAGCGCCTGGATGCGCGCCAGCAACTGTGCGTCGCGCTGGTAACGCAGCAGCACGAACACCAGATAGTGCTCGCGCGATTCGTCCAGCGGCCGGCCCAGGCGCTGCCCGGCCTCGTGCACCAGCGCCTGCCACAGCTCGGCCGGCGCCCCCTGTCTGAAAGACTCGTACATGCGTCCTCCTGCGTGGTGGGAACCCTCGCAGGAAGCTTATGCATAACCCGGGCCAATGCGCTGGCAGCCGGCCATGGCGTCTGCCAAGCCAGCGGTGCGGCGACTTACTCCACGGTCACCGACTTGGCCAGGTTGCGCGGCTTGTCCACGTCGGTGCCGCGCGCCAGCGCGGTGTGGTAGGCCAGCAACTGCACCGGCACGGTGTGCAGCACCGGGCTGAGCACGCCGGCATGGCGTGGCGTGCGGATCACGTGCACGCCCTCGGATTCGCTGAAGTTGCTGTCCTGGTCGGCGAACACGAACAGCTCGCCGCCGCGCGCGCGCACTTCCTGCATGTTCGACTTCACCTTCTCCAGCAAGGTGTCGTTGGGCGCGATCACCACCACCGGCATGTTGGCGTCGACCAGCGCCAGCGGGCCGTGCTTGAGCTCGCCGGCCGGATAGCCCTCTGCGTGGATGTAGGTGATCTCCTTGAGCTTGAGCGCGCCTTCCAGGGCGATCGGGTAATGCAGGCCGCGACCGAGGAACAGCGCGTTGTGCTTGTCGGCGAAGCGCTCGGCCCACACCGCGATCTGCGGTTCCAGGTTGAGCACGTGCTGCACGCTGCCGGGCAGGTAGCGCAGCTGCTCCAGGTACTCGGCCTCCTGTTCGGCGCTCAGCCGCCCGCGGCGCTTGGCCAGCACGCAGGTAAGCTGGAACAGCGCCGCCAGCTGGGTGGTGAAGGCCTTGGTCGAGGCCACGCCGACTTCGGCGCCGGCGCGGGTGTACAGCACCATCGCACTGGCGCGCGGGATCGCGCTCTCGGGCACGTTGCAGATCGACAGGGTCTTGGTATGGCCCAGCGCCTTGGCGTACTTGAGCGCCTCCATCGTGTCCAGGGTTTCGCCGGATTGGGAGATGGTCACGATCAGCTGCCGCGGATTGGCGCAGGCATCGCGGTAGCGGTACTCGCTGGCGATCTCCACGCTGCACGGCAGCCCGGCGATGCCCTCGATCCAGTAGCGCGCGGTCAGCCCGGCGTAGTAGCTGGTGCCGCAGGCCAGGATCTGCACGCCGTCCACGTCGGCCAGCAGCGCCTCGGCCTTGCTGCCGAACAGCGCGGTGTCGAAGCCGCCGGCGTCGAACAGCGCCTCCAGCGTGTCGGCCAGCGCGCGCGGCTGCTCGTGGATCTCCTTCTGCATGAAGTGGCGGTACGGGCCCAGCTCCAGCGAGGCCAGCGACACGTCGGACACGTGCGGCTCGCGCTGCACCGGCTGGTCCTGCGCGTCGTACACCTGCACGCCGTCGCGGCGCAGTTCGGCGGTGTCGCCCTCTTCCAGGAAGATCACCCGGCGCGTGGCCTGGATCACCGCCGAGACATCCGAGGCGATGAAGTTCTCGCCCTCGCCCAGGCCGATCAGCAGCGGGCAACCCATGCGCGCGCACACCAGCAGGTCCGGGCGCGACTTGCTCACCGCGGCCACGGCATAGGCGCCGGTCAGCTCCTTCACCGCCGCCTGCAGCGCGCCGAGCAGGTCGCGGCCCTGGGCGATGTAGTGGTGGATCAGGTGGGCGATGACCTCGGTATCGGTCTGCGATTCGAACACGTAGCCCAGCGCGGTCAGGCGCTCGCGCTGCTGTTCGTGGTTCTCGATGATGCCGTTGTGGACCAGCGCCAGGTCGCCATGACTGACGTGCGGGTGCGCATTGGCCTCGGTGACGCCGCCATGGGTCGCCCAGCGGGTGTGGCCAATGCCCAGCGGCGCGTGCAGGCCCTCGGCCAGCGCGGCGCTCTCGGTCTCGGACACGCGGCCAGTACGGCGCACGCGGCGGACCTGCCCGTCGGCGATGGCGGCGATGCCGGCCGAGTCGTAGCCCCGGTATTCCAGGCGCTTGAGCCCCTCGATCAGGACCGGAACCACATCGCGATCCGCGATCGCACCGACGATACCGCACATAGCCACGCCCTTCGCCGAAAAGTCCGCCATTCTAGCGAAGTCCGCTGAATGTCTCGCCGCTGTCCGCTGCCGGACACAGGGCCTGTCACCCATTCCCGAGCATGCCCCCGCCCTGGTGTCCGCGAACGTGTCCGCGGACACCCGGACACCTGTCCGCGCCGTCCGCACCCATGCAATTCAATGACTTGCAGTTGGCACGCATCGTGCTGTGAAGTCCCCCATCCTCACCGCTGCGACCGTCCGATGATCCGTGACACCTCCGCCCAGGACCAGGTTCTCGCCCGCCCCCGCTCCGCGGCCTGGCGCCGCTGGCTGTGGCCCGGGCTGATCGCCGCGCTGGTGCTGCTGGGCATCGCCTTTGCCGCACGCGGCTGGATCGCCGGCAGCCGCTCGTTCGACGCACAGCGGGTGCGCATCGCCACGGTGACCCGCGGCGACCTGGTCCGCGACATCTCCGCCGACGGCCGCCTGATCGCCGCCAACAGCCCGACCCTGTACGCGATCTCCGGCGGCACCGTGACCCTGAAGGTGGTCGCCGGCGACGTGGTCAAGCAGGGCCAGGAACTGGCCGAGATCGACAGCCCGGAGCTGCGCAGCAAGCTCGCCCAGGAAGAAGCCACCCTGGCCGGCCTCCAGGCCGAGGCCGGTCGTGCCGACCTGGACGCGACCCTGGCCCGCGCCAACGCCAGCAAGCTGATCGACCAGGCACAGATCGAGCGGCAGGCGGCCAGCCGCGACCTGGAGCGCTACCAGCGCGGCTATGAAGGCGGCGCGGTGCCGGCGGTGGAGCTGGCCAAGGCCCAGGACACCCTGAAGAAGGCCGACATCGCGATGAGCCATGCGCAGAAGGATTCGGGCCTGCAGGCGCAGGGCGCCTCGCTGGACGCGCGCAACAAGCGCCTGCTCGCCGAGCGCCAGCGCGCGGTGGTGGCCGAGGTGCAGCGCCAGGTCGACCTGCTGACCCTGCGCTCGCCGTTCGACGGCCAGGTCGGCCAGGTGCAGGTCTCGCAGCACACCAACGTCGCCGCCAACGCGCCGGTGCTGAGCGTGGTCGACCTGTCCAAGTTCGAACTGGAGATCAAGGTGCCGGAAAGCTTCGCCCGCGACCTGGCGATCGGCATGCCGGCGCAGTTGACCAGCGGTGCCGGCGAACCGTTCGCCGGCGCGATCTCGGCGGTGTCGCCGGAAGTGGTCAACGGCGAGGTCAACGCGCGCATCCGCTTCACCGACAAGCAGCCGCCGGGCCTGCGCCAGAGCCAGCGCATGAGCGCGCGGGTGCTGCTGGATACTCGCAAGAACGTGCTCAAGCTCGAGCGCGGCCCGTTCGTCGAACAGTCCGGCGGCCGCTACGCCTACGTCATGGACGGCGACTCGGCGGTGCGCCGCCCGGTCGAACTCGGCGTCACCAGCCTGGGCGAAGTCGAAGTGCGCTCGGGTCTGCAGCCGGGCGACCGGGTCGTGGTCTCCGGCAGCGACCTGTTCGGCGATGCGCCGCAGGTGACGGTGCATTGAAGGCTGGGATTGGGGAGTCGGGATTGGGGATTCGTCAGCCCCTCCCGTTCTCCTTTCCCGGCTGCTGATTCCGAATCCCGACATCCCTAATCCCCAATCCCCGCTCCACCACCACAGGAACTCACGCCATGCTCGAAATGCGCTCCGTCTCCAAGGTCTTCCGCACCGAACAGGTCGAGACGCATGCGTTGCGCTCGCTGGACCTGCATGTCCGCGAGGGCGAGTTCGTCGCCGTCACCGGGCCGTCGGGTTCGGGCAAGACCACCTTCCTCAACATCGCCGGGTTGCTGGAAACCTTCACCAGCGGCCAGTACCTGCTCGACGGCCAGGACGTCAGCAACCTCAACGACGATGCGCGCTCGCGCATGCGCAACCAGAAGATCGGCTTCATCTTCCAGGGCTTCAACCTGATCCCCGACCTCAACCTGTTCGACAACGTCGACGTGCCGCTGCGCTACCGCGGCATGGGCGCGGCCGAGCGCAAGCAGCGCATCGAGGAGGCGCTGAGCCGGGTCGGGCTGGGCTCGCGCATGAAGCACTATCCGTCCGAACTTTCGGGCGGCCAGCAGCAGCGCGCGGCGATCGCCCGCGCCCTGGCCGGCAGCCCGCGCCTGCTGCTGGCCGACGAACCGACCGGCAACCTCGACTCGCAGATGGCGCGCGGGGTGATGGAACTGCTGGAGGAGATCAACGCGCAGGGCTCGACCATCGTCATGGTCACCCACGACCCGGAACTGGCCGCGCGCGCGCAGCGCAACGTGCACATCGTCGACGGCCAGGCCACCGACCTGCAGCGCGAGCCGGTGCTGGTGCAGGGCGGCGCGGCGGCGGCGTCCGCCAACGATCACCGCTGAGACAGGCCCTGCCATGTCGCTGCCGTATGCCGTGGAACTGGGATTGCGTGGAATGCGTCGGCATCCGCGCACGGTGTTGCTCGCCGTGCTCACGCTCGCCCTGGGCCTGGCATCGGTGATGACGATGCTGACCTTGCAGGCGATGCTGTCCGCCGATCCACTGCCCGGCCTCAGCCAGCAGCTGTACCTGGGCTGGGTGGACTCGCGGCAGATCGCCCGCCAGGACGACCCCGACGCTGGCGAGCCGCCTCAGGCGCTGTGGAAGCTGGACGATGCCACGGCATTCATGGCTACGCTGCCGCAGGTGCGGCAGGCGGCGCTTACGCTGAGCACGTTCGACGTGAGCGACCAGGCACGCACGCGCCACCAGCAGGCCTACGCGATCAGCGCGCTGGGACCGATGCCGGCGCTGTTCGGCCTGCCGCTGCGGTCCGGCCGCTACTGGACGGACGCAGAAGAACGCAACCGTGCGCCGGTGGCCATCATCAGCCACGCGCTCAGCCTGAAGCTGCTGGGCAGCGAGAACGGCGTCGGCCGGCAGATCCGACTGGGCAAGCAGCTGTTCCAGGTCGTCGGCATCAGCGACGACTGGAGACCGCGCCCGGCCTTCTACTTCCTCAATGGGCCGGAAGCGGCCTGGCAGCAGTATCCGCTGGAGGTGTTCGTTCCGGCACGGGCGGCCCTGGACGCGGACGCCAAGCCGGGATTCGTCCAGGACTGCGACGACACCGGCCACGCCGGCGTGCGCTTCAACGAACTCGACCTCGGTGCCTGCCGCTGGCTGATGCTCTGGGCGCAGTTGTCCACCCCCGTGCAGGTAAACGCCTACCGCGATGCGCTGTCCGCGTTCGCGCAAGCGCGCCATGCCGATGGGGTTTTCCAGCGCGCGCCGCAGGTCGCCTTGTACGGCGTGGCCGAGTGGCTTGCGCGCAACCGCGTGGTCCCGGACAGCGTGCGCCTGAACGTCTGGCTGGCGCTCGCGCTGCTCGGGCTGTGCATCGTCAATGTCGCCGGCCTGCTGGCCGCACGTTTCCTGCGCCGCTCCGCCGAATTCGGCGTGCACCGGGTCCTGGGCGCCCCGCGCGCGGCGGTGTTCGTCCGCTGCCTGACCGAAGCCGGCGCGATCGGCCTGTTGGGCGGCGTGCTGGCATTGCCGGCCACGCTGTTCGGCCTGTGGATCGTGCGCATGCAGGCGGAGACCTACAGTGACCTGGCACGCTTCCAGCCCAGCCTGTTCCTGGCGATGGTGGCGCTGGCGATCGGCACCGGCCTGCTGGTCGGCCTGCTCCCGGCGTGGCGTGCAGCGTTGCTGCAACCGGCGCTGCAAGTGAAAAGCCTCTGAGGGCCCGTCGATGCCACTGCGCCCCTATCTCTCACCCCTGTTGCGGCATCCGCTGATGCCGCTGCTGGTGATCGTGCAGACCGTCCTGGCCTGCGCGATCCTGACCAACGTGCTGTTCCTGCTGTGGCAGAAGCTGGCGCCGATGCTGGTCCCGGACGGCATCGCCCGCGATGAGGTCATCCTGGTCGACCAGGTGATCAATGGCCAAGGCGGCTGGAAAGCGCCGCAGATCCGCGCCGGCACCGACACGCTGCGCCGCATCCCCGGAGTCACCGCGGTCTCGCCGACGATCGGCCTGCCAATGAGTTCCTCCATGGTCATGGTCGGCCGCGTCGCCGGCCCTGCGGCGACCGAGCGCGTGAGCCTGCTGGTCGGCGACGACCTGATCGATGCGTTGGGCCTGGACCTGGTGGCCGGACGCAACTTCAGCGCCGACGAAATGCGGGTCGGCGACCTGCCCGCCGCGACCGCGTCCGACCGCACCACCGCGGTCATCCTCACCCAGGCGCTGGCGCAGCGGCTGTTCGGCTCGCGCCCGGCGCTGGGCGGCGTGCTCACCAACGGACAGGCGAACGCGACCAAGCGTTTCGTCGTGGTCGGCATCGTCCGCCACCTGCTGCGCTACCAGCTCGACGCGCTGGACGACGGCAAGGCCGAGTACACGATGCTGACGGCGGGCACAGTCACCGGGACGCCGATCCTGACCTACGCGGTGAGGACCGCGCCGGAGCGGCGCGCGGCCGTGATGGCCGAGATCCCGCAACGTCTGCAGCAGTTGTTCGGCGACGCGCTGCTGCGCGGGATCACGATCCGTGCGAACGACTACGAATCCCAGCGCAACGAACGGCTCCAGCCGCGCCGCGCCGCAGTGTGGCTGTTCGGCACCGCCAGTGCGGTGGTCACCCTCATCACCCTGATCGGCATCGCCAGTCTCAGCGGTTTCTGGATCCAGCAGCGGACCCGGCAGATCGGCATCCGCCGCGCCCTGGGCGCCAGCCGCGGCCAGATCCTGCGGCATTTCCTGCTGGAAAACCTGGTGGTCATCGGCAGCGGCGTGGTCCTGGGCATGCCATTGGCCTACATCGCCAATCTCTGGTTGATGCAGCACTACGAGCTGCCGCGGCTGCCCGCCGCCTGCCTGCCGATCGGCTTGCTCGCCCTGTTGCTGCTAGGCCAATGCGCGGTGTTGTCGCCGGCGCGGCGCGCCGCCGCGATCCCGCCCGCCACCGCCACCCGCAGCGCCTGAGCCAAGGACCCCATGTTCCGTTACTACATCCAACTGGCAGTACGCAGCCTGCGCCGCAGCCCGGTGCTCACCGCGCTGATGGTGCTGTCCATCGCCGTGGGCATCGGCGCGGCGATGACCACGCTGACGGTGATGCGGTTGCTGTCCGGCGATCCCTTGCCCGGGCGCAGCCAGCAGATCTTCTTCGCGCAACTCGATCCGCGCCCCAGCAACGGCGCCAACCAGAAGCCATACGACAAGCTCGACTACCCCTCGGCCATGGACCTGTGGACGCGCGGGCGCGCCGATCGCCAGGCCATGGTCGCCGAGAGCGAGATCAAGGTGCACGCGGCAGACGGCGTCACCCCGCCGTTCATGACCCAGTTGTTGATGACCCAGGCCGATTTCTTCCCGATGTTCCAGGTGCCGTTCGCCTACGGCAGCGGCTGGCGCGCGCGCGACGACCAGGACCGGGCGCGGGTGGCGGTGATCTCGTCCGACCTCAACGCCAAGCTGTTCCAGGGCCGCAACAGCGTCGGCCGCAGCCTGCTGGTGCGCGGCACGGCGGTGCGCATCGTTGGCGTGCTAGCGCCGTGGCGGCCGTCGCCGCTGTTCTACACGCTGGCCGGCGGCAGCTTCGCCCATGGCGATACCGCCAGCTTCTACGGACGGCCGCAGGACGTGTTCATGCCGCTGTCCAGCAGCCTGGAGGTCAACGACGGCCACATCCAGCCGTGGACCTGTTTCAGCAAGCCCGAGGCCAACCTGGACCTGCGCAGCGCGCCGTGCGTGTGGCTGCAGTTGTGGGTGCAGTTGGACACGCCGGCGAAGGTCGCCGACTACCGCCGGCTGCTGGCCGACTACGCCGCGCAGCAGCACGCCGCCGGGCGCATCGGCCGCGCCGACACCGCGCGCCTGCTGTCGCTGCCGCAATGGCTGGACCACAACCGCGTGGTGCCGGGCGACGTGCGCCTGCAGAGTTGGCTGGCGCTGACGTTCCTCGGCCTGTGCCTGTTCAACAGCGTCGGCCTGCTGCTGGCCAAGTTCCTGCGCCGCGGCGGCGAGATCGGCGTGCGTCGCGCGCTGGGGGCGTCGCGTTGCGCGATCTTCGCGCAGTGCCTGACCGAGGCCAGTGTGATCGGCCTGCTCGGCGGCGCCGGCGGCTGGCTGCTGACCCTGCTGGGCCTGTGGAGCGTGCGCCAGCAGCCCACCGCCTACGCCGACCTGGCGCATCTGGATCCGACGACGTTCGCCGGCACCTTCGCCCTGGCGATCGCCTGCAGCCTCGCCGCCGGCCTGTTCCCCGCCCTGCGCGCCAGCCGTATCGCGCCGGCTATGCAACTCAAGAGTCTGTAACCGGGGCGCACGACGATGCACATCACTCCCATCCTCAGCGCGCTGTCGCGCCATCGCATCGCCGCCGCGCTGATCGCGCTGGAAGTGGCGCTTGCCTGCGCCGTGCTGTGCAACGCCTTCTTCCTGATCGGCAATCGTCTGGAGCTGGTGCACCTGCGCAGCGGCATCGACGAGACCGCGCTGGGCCTGGTGTCGCTGTCCGGCTGCGACGGCTGCAACGCCGCCGACGTCAACGCCCGCGCGCTGGATGCGGTGCGCCGCACGCCCGGCGTGCGCGCGGCAGGTGCCATCAACACCGTCCCGTTCGCGCCGCCGGTGTTCAACAACGGGCTGTGCCTGGACCAGGACTGCACCCGGGTCGGCGGCGTGCCGCACTTCTACATGGTCAGCCCGGGCGCCGTCGCGGCACTGGCGCTGCAGCCGGACAGCGGCCGCGCGTTCGGCGACGCGGACTACCAGCCGCTCGACAACGGCATCCCGACCGCGGCCGGTGTGTGGATCACGCGGGCGCTGGCCGCGCACCTGTGGCCGGGCCAGGATCCGCTGGGCAAGGAATTCTGGTCCGGCGGCCATTTCCGCGTGATCGGTACGCTGGAGCACTTGGCGCGCCCCGATCCGGGCCGCAGCGAGGATGGCGTGATCGGCAGCGACTGGTCGGTGGTGATCCCGGTGCGCGAGGCCGCGCAGTCCGGCACCTATGTGCTGCGTGCCGATCCGCGCGACTTGCCGCGGGTGTTGGCGCAGGCGCGCGCCGCAGTGGCACGGGCGGTGCCCGAGGCGGTGCTGGACAACGCCAACAGCAAGCCGCTGGACGACCTGCGCCAGACGTATTTCCAGAGCGACCGGGCGATGACCGGGCTGCTGGTCGCGATCATCGTCGCGATGCTGCTGGTGACCGCGCTGGGCATCGTCGGCCTGGCCAGTTTCTGGGTGCAGCAGCGCACCAAGCAGATCGGCATCCGCCGCGCGCTCGGCGCCACCCGCCGCGACATCCTGCGTTATTTCCAGACCGAGAATCTGCTGCTGGTCGGTGTCGGCGTGGCCCTGGGCATGCTGCTGGCCTACGGCGGCAACGTGCTGCTGATGCGGGTCTTCGAACTGGAACGGTTGCCGGCCAGCTACCTGCCGGTCGGCGCGCTGCTGCTGTGCGCGCTGGGCCAGCTGGCCGTGCTCGGCCCGGCGCTGCGCGCGGCCGCCGTCGCCCCCGCCATCGCCACCCGCAGCGCCTGACCCGGAGCCCGCATGTTCGCTTACTACCTTCGCCTGGCGCTGCGCAGCTTCGGCCGCAACCGCATCCTCACCGCGCTGATGGTGCTGGCCGTGGCGCTGGGCATCGGCGCGTCGATGACCATGCTGACCGTGCTGCACACGCTCTCCGGCGACCCGCTGCCCGGGCGCAGCGCCACGCTGTTCCATCCGCAGCTGGATCCGCGTCCGCGCAACCTGCCCAGCGCCGACCCCGAGCCGCCGGACGAGCTGACCTGGCAGGACGCCACCGCGCTGTACCGGGCACAGGCGGCGCCGGCGCAGACCATGACCAGCGCGAACTGGCTGCCGGTGCGCCAGACCGTGCCCAACAGCCCCTTGCGCATGCTCACCACCCGCGCCGCCACCGCCGACCTGTTCGGCATGTTCGGCATGCGTTTCCTCTACGGCAGCGGCTGGAGCCATCGCGACGATACCCAGCGCGCGCCGGTGGTGGTGCTGAGCCGCAAGCTCAACGACGCGTTGTTCGGCGGCGCCGACAGCGTCGGCAAGACCCTCACCATCGCCACCCGCCCGTTCCGGGTGATCGGGGTGATCGACGCGTGGGATGCGCAGCCGCGCTTCTACGACCTCAACTCCGGCGCGTACACGCCGCCGGAAGCGCTGTACATGCCGTTCGAGACCTGGCTGGACCTGCCGCAGGACTATGGCTACGGGCCGATGCAGTGCTGGGGCAAGGACGGCGAGGCCGGCCTGCACGATCCCAAGGCCGCGCAGTGCACCTGGGTGCAGTACTGGGCGCGGCTGGACACGCCGGAGCAGGCGCGGCGCTATCGCGCGGCGCTGGACGCCTACAGCGCGCAGCAGCGCCAGCTCGGCCGCTTCGAACGCGCCCCCAACACCCGCCTGCGCGGCCTGGTCGACTGGCTGGACTACAAGCGGGTGGTGCCGGCCACGGTGCGCATGCAGACCTGGATCGCCTTCGGTGTGCTGCTGGTATGCCTGCTCAATGCAGTGGGCCTGCTGGTCGCCAAGTTCATGCGCAAGGCCGGCGAGATCGGCGTGCGCCGCGCGCTCGGCGCCAGCCGCCGCGCGGTGTTCGCGCAGTGCCTGGCCGAATCGGCGCTGATAGGCTGCCTGGGCGGCCTGCTCGGCATCCCGCTGACCTGGATCGGCCTGTGGCTGGTGCGCCAGCAACCGGTGGCGTACGCGCAGCAGGCGCATGCCGATCCCGCGATCCTTGGCATCGCCCTGGCCGTGGCCACGCTCTCGGCGCTGGCCGCCGGCCTGTGGCCAGCCTGGCGCGCCTCGCGCATCGCCCCCGCCCTGCAGGTGAAATCGCTATGACCCCGCTGCCTCCCGTGCGTCCCATCCTGTCCGCATTGGGCAGCCATCGCGCCGCGGTGGTGCTGATGGCGCTGCAGATCGCCCTGACCCTGGCGGTGCTGTGCAACCTGGTGTTCATCATCGCCCGCACCTACCAGCGCGTGCAGACCCCGACCGGGGTGATGGAACAGGACATCGGCCTGATCCAGAGCATCAGCGTGGTCGGCGAACCGGGCAGCGTCAGCAGCGTCGGCCGCAGTCTGGACCTGCTGCAGGCGGTGCCCGGCGTGGAAGCGGCGGCGTTCGGCACGCCGCCGCTATGGGGCCCGACGCAGGCGCAACTGTTCCTGCAGCCGCAGGCCACGCAAGCGGTCGCCCGTGCCCGCCTGTTCCTCGGCAGCCAGGGCCTGAACCGCACGCTGGGCATCCGCATCGTCGCCGGTCGCGACCTGCGCGACGCGGAACTGACCGGCGCCTCGGACCTGTTCGGCGCGCCGCCGGAGATCGAGCGGCGCCTGCCGGCGCTGATCACGCCCTCGCTGGCCGCGAAACTGTTCCCCGGCGCGTCGCCGCTGGGGCGCACCCTCTACACCAGCACGTTCAACCAGCCGGTGCGCCTGGACATCGTCGGGGTGATGGCGCCGGTGCGCGGCGACATCACCGGCCACGACGACGATGCCGATGCACTGCTCACCGAGATCCGCATCGGCAACGAAGGCTGGGGCGGCGGCTACGTGATCCGCAGCAAGCCGGGGCAACTGGCGCAGGCGCTGCCGCGCGCGGCCGCGGCGATGCAGCGCGCCAATCCGACCTACGTGCAGCAGCGCGTGAGCACCATGCAGGAGCTGCGGACCGACTACTTCAAGAGCGACAGTGCGGTGGCGCGGATGCTGCTGGCGATCATCCTGATCCTGCTCACCGTCACCGCGCTGGGCATCGGCGGCCTGGCCAGTTTCTGGGTGCAGCAGCGCACCCGGCAGATCGGCATCCGCCGCGCGCTCGGCGCCACCCGCGGCGACATCCTGCGCTACTTCCAGGCCGAGAACCTGCTGATCGTCGGCGCCGGCGCGCTGCTCGGCGCGGTGCTCGCCTACGTCATGAACCAGTGGTTGATGCAGCGCTTCGAACTGGAGCGGCTGTCCTCGCCCACCGTCCTGACCGGCATCGTCGCGGTGTGGCTGCTCGGCCAGTGCGC